>JBEKST010000105.1:0-9598 GCA_049516815.1 Bacteroidales bacterium
ATTTAAATAATTGAACCTGACCCTTTGATTTTTTTTGTGTCATTTTCTGCAGGTGGATAATAAATGTAATTAAACCAAAGAATAATCCTCAAACGGAATACCACTTAAAATAGATTTTATTTTTTCTTTATTATCTTTCAAACTGGTAGCAAAGCCCATTGATTTAAAAGTGAATTTCGGATAGCCGGAGAATATCTTTAAAAACGGATCATTCTCGTGAATGCCAATAGCCAGAAAGTTGTATTTTTTTTCATAAGCTATATTCCGGGCTCTTCCAATTAGTAATTTCAGTGCTTTCTCGTGGCCGGATTCGCAGGCATAAGATTTTATATACAGAATCCGCACAACGTTGTTTATTTTGGGCAACCTTACAATCGGGGAAATGGCATTTAATGCACTGATCGCCATAACAACACTTTTAAGATAAAACGGCAGCCTGATTAATACGTTTTGTTTTGCAGGCCCTGCATCAAACAAGGTAATAGCCGATACTACTGTATTATTGAATGAAGCAGTTATCAGGGTTGTATTTTCGAATGAACTTTCAGAATAAACCAGTCCAAATTGAAAGTTCTTCATAAAGTTGTTAAAGAAACTGACGCCGGATGAAACAAATGACCCTTCTTCCAAGTGATATTTTGTGTTCCTGGTTTTAAATAGTGTCGGAATAATCTGTAAAACATTAAATATTCCTACTGCTTCAAACGTGGGTAAAAAGCTCCTCCCTTTGAAAAAAGGCATTACATCTTCATTTCTATATGCAGCTGTGCAAAAAAGAAGATCCGCATTCATGGAAATAAGTTTTTGCAATACTGCCCTGGCTAACCTCATTGCAACCGTAGATTTCCGGTAATCGGGATGAATCTTAAAATCTCCCAGATAATGAACAGTTTCCGGTTTCCCATCGATAAAAACATTTACAGCCGATGCTGAAAATGAACCAATGATGTTGTCATTCAGTTCCGCCACCATTACAAAAGAAGAACCTCTCATCTCCAGTAACCGGAAAAAATCAGGCCTTCTGTCAATTCTGATGGAGATATCTCCCTTCATGGGTGCCAGAGACGTCAGGTAAACAAGTCCTTCGTTGTCAGCCCGGGTGGCCTCTTTTATGATAATATTTGTTTTCTCTTCCGTTCCCACTGGTTCATCAGGTGTCAAATTTTACTCTTTTAATGGATAAGGATTTTATCAGCCAATCCGGCAAGGGTTTATTTGGGTTTCTTCTTTTCAGGTTGATACTCCACTTAAGCATTTTAATTAATGGAATTTTATATGCTTCGACAAATTCTATCAGAGTGCCATCAGGGTCTTCAAGGTAACCCCACCGTCCGTTCGTATCACCCATTTTAAATGATTCGTCACTCAATACCCGGAAAGAAAACCCTTTATCTTCAAGCTCCTTAATAAAAACGCCGAGGTTTCCTACATCAAAACAAAGATGAATAAATCCAATATCACCCCAGTATCGGTCCTGGAATACCTTTTTCGGCAGGGAATCAATACATTGTATAAGTTCTATCTCGCTTTTTCCGAATAACTTACTAAAACCACCTGTTCTGTTATTCTCATGTCCCAAAAGGATTCGTCTGAACCTGACATTACCATTCGGTAAATTTTTTAAATCTTCAAAATTATCTAAGCAGTCATAAACCACCCTGTTATAGCCCAGAATATCACTGTACAATTTCAAAGAGTTATCAATATTTGTTACGCCAATGCTGCAGCCAAATATTCCACCGGTATCGGTTTTATTATTGGAATACCATGATGTATTTTCTTTTATCTGGATAATATTGTCAAACGGGTCTTCAATGTAAAAACATTTCTTTCCGTCAGGGTCAGTTTCAATTTCAGATAAAAAATTCACTTTTTGTTTTTGCAAACGTCCAAAACTCTGTGAAATGTTTTTTGATTTGACTTTTGCAATGTTGATCCCTAAATCACCGAGATTTAATTTCTGTATAGCTCTCGCGGGTTCCCGGTCAAGATATTGCCAGATCTCATATCCGCCTCCTCCCTGCAGACTCATTGCCAGTATTGCTCTCTTCCGGTGTGATTTTCCTCCCATGTAGGGTGCCATATTAGTAGCCACCTGGTCGTCATCGAATATCGGTACATCTGAACCAAGTCTGGTTGCATACCATTCAAATGCTTTTTCCGCATCATTAACGCCAACGCCAATCTGCTGTATCCCATAAATATATCTGTCTCTCATGATATCACATTCACAGAATTTTCATTTGGAGTTAAGTTAAATAAAGAATTATGGCCAGTTTTTTTTCTAATGGTCATGATATAATTCATAAAAGCATCAATCCTAGATCTTGTCATAGGAGTCAATGAGCCGGTTGCTATGTCGCTATTCAACATGAGCAGGGGAATTTTCAGCTCCCTCTGAAAAGCCATCTCAATACAGCCTTTTGCCAAAGGGCAATGTGGCTGTTGATAAGTAATGACTCCGTCAAAATTATATAAATTCATGGCTCTTTTCATCGCTTCAATTCTGTCGTCAAGTTTTATAGCGGCATTCGATAATATCATCCTGGCCAGTTGTTCATAAGGGTCTTTGCATGCTGCAATGGCCTTGATTCCATGCAGGGGAGTATCCTTCGGCCAGACAAAATTAACTGACTCAAACACAAGGAAATCATCGACATAACTGCTGATTGAACCTTTTGCATCTGGCAGGAGATCCCAGAGAAGCCTTGGACTTCCGTCAATCTGTACTTGCTGCTGTGATTTATTGTCGATATAATCGATAATATAGGTATGCAGTCGTTCAACGATCTGGTAGGCTTCATATGAACCTCTAATATAAGGTAAACTGAACGCAAATCCCAGCAATTCACTGGAAATCCTGGGAGAACCTGGCCTTGTCCTTAACACATTTATCTCTGCCATTTTTTGAATGATCTTGACTGACCAACCAATTGAGTCTGCAAAAATTTTTTCGTCTACCTTAACTCCCACAATCTCTGCTGCCTTATAATGCATTTTTTTTAATTGCCGTTGAAGGTATTCCACCCTCGAATTATATTCATCCAGTATTGAAATTTCCA
Organism: Bacteroidales bacterium; assembly: GCA_049516815.1. Taxonomy (GTDB): domain Bacteria; phylum Bacteroidota; class Bacteroidia; order Bacteroidales; family FEN-979; genus FEN-979. The sequence goes on from JBEKST010000105.1 coordinate 3,063, forward strand.
ATCTCATTACGGGTATTTTCCTTTTTTCAGCAATAGCCCTGAATGAATCGCTCTCATAATCACAATAGCTGGATGCTCCAATAATCAGCTCAGGAACATCCAGAATTCCCTGCGAATCCAATCCGATTAAAAGGCGTTGAATGCTGCAGCAGTCTTGGGAAAATCCTTGCTGGCTGGCATATCTGAAAAGATCATTTGCAAGTTTTGTATTTCCATATCTTGTAGCTTCCTTTGCCGGCCAGATTGGATTAAATCCCAATGCAATGAATATTTCTGGCGGCACTAGATTACCTAACCAGACTATTGGTTTTTTACTGATTTCATTCCCGCCTTCAAAATCTTCTGATGCATGTAGCTGTATTTTAGCGCCATTGCTATAAATATGAGATGTCTCTGCAGTATTATTAAATAGCCGTACTCTCATTTTAGCCAGGGAAAGAGGAAGCCTTTGTTGTTTTTGATTTGGCATGGGGGATGTGATCATCTCAATTTTTTGTCCTATGGAATCAACATAATCTGATTGCAGTGCAACAAGTGCAGCTCCGTATGCAACCATATATAACGGGTCTTCACTGACTATAAAATCATGGCTGTCCAGATTTAGCCTCTGGCGAAAAGATTTTACTACTGCCTTGTTCAATGCCACTCCTCCCTGGAATATGATTGGTGTTTTTGCTATGGGCGCAATGCGTAGGAAATTATCTACCATTGAATTGACATATCCCATGATGACATCCCTGATCTCCTTTCCAGCCTGGATCTGAGCTATTGCATCCAGGCGAGCGAAAACAGAACAGACAGCATCAAAACATAGAGGAGAATTGGACTTAAGCGCTTCTTCAGCAAACTGCTCAAGATTTAGCTCAAGTTCGGAGGCCAAATGCTCGAGTGATATACCTGTTGAAGAGGAACATCTGTTGTTCAACCGATGCATCCCGGTTGACATTTCAATGCATTTAGCATCTGTTCCGCCTATTTCAAAAATGGTCATTGTACGGGGATATAAGAATCCGGCAGCAGTAAGATTAGCTTCAACTTCTGTGATATGATTTCTGAGATTGCATGACTCAGCAATTGAATAGCCTGTTCCTGTAGTGACAATCTTGCTCAATCCTTGTGGAATTTGTGAATATATCCCTTCAAGCATCCTTTCCAACCGGATAGACTTACTTTGCAGATGCTGTACTCCGTAAGATGAAGAAATTTTTATTACAGGCTTCTTATCAGTCCCAATGACTACCATCTTAAGATTTCTTGAGCCAATATCTATTCCAAGATAGTATTTTTCACCGGGTTCTATTATCGATTTCATTTTGTTATGCTTATTGAGTCATGATTGGTTTAAAGGATTAATCAATCTGCATCTGGTTTTTCATGATGATTTTGGATTATGAACAGTTAACCAATTTTTCATGAAAAGTAGAGATTTTCAAAACGAAAGTAGTTCAGAAATCAACCTGATCAAAACTGGTTTTCGCTGGGAATGTTATGGGTTTTACGGAAACCTATAAATCGCCGGGAAGAATAGGCAGGAATCAGTATAATTTGCAAAATCAATATCCTGCAAAGAAACTATTTGCGCAAAATAAGAATTTTAATTTCCTTTTGACTGTTTCTCGAGCCAGTCGAGCCATTTATCCATACCCTCTCCGGTTTTTGCCGACATAAGGATGAACTCAATTTCCGGGTTCAGTTGACGGGCAGAATTCATGGCAGTCTCCACGTTGAAATCAACATAAGGCAACAGATCTGTTTTATTGATGATGCAGAGATCTGAGGATTGGAACATATAGGGATATTTCAACGGCTTATCATCTCCTTCCGTTACACTGGTCACCAACACCCGCTTCTGTTCTCCAAGGTCAAACAGGGCTGGGCAAACAAGATTGCCGACATTTTCGATAAATAATATTGAATGGTTGTCAGGCTCCATTTTTTTCAGGGCAAGATGGATCATCTTTGCATCGAGGTGACATCCTGTTCCGGTATTGATTTGGATGGCCGGAGCTCCCGATTTCTCAATACGATCAGCATCCCGGGTGGTTTGCTGATCCCCCTCGATAACAAAAATTTTATGGGTTGGAATCAAGTCCAGGATGGTTTTTTCAAGTATGGTTGTTTTACCGGAACCCGGCGAACTGACCAGGTTCAGACAAAGCACATGCTTCCCTTCAAAGTAGCCACGGTTCCTTTCCGCCAGGCGGTTATTATCCGAAAGGATGTCCTTGTTGAGGTTTATCACTTTTTTTGGAGAATGCTCATGAGGGTGGGTATGCTTATAACCATCATGTTCGTGTTCATGGGTGTGTTCATCTTCAGACCCATGTTTGTGATCGTGACCGTGTTCAGGCTCATGATGATGATCATGGTCGTGTTTGGGATCGTGAATATTGGTTTCGTCAGGGTTTCCGCATCCGCATGTTTCGCACATAGTGATTAAATTTATATTGTTTAACTACCTGTTTCCCATACCCATTCCCAAGCAGTGGGAAAGGAGTATTGAACTCATTCTGCAACAAATGAAAGTACCCTGAACTCTTGTCCGCCGCTGATTTCCGAAGGGAGACATCCACATTGCGGACAACAGTCAAGCCGGTTTTTCATTTCAAATTCCAGATTACAGGAGCTGCATTTACCTTTACCCGGAGTTCGGATTATCCTTACAATGGAATTCTCAAGCAGGGTATTTTTTACTACTATTTCCAGGGCCGATTGAAAAATATCCGTTTCAACGCCGCAAAGATCACCGACTTCGATCAGGATTTCTTCAATTATGGAAACCCCGTTCTTCTCGGACTCGTTTTGAATCAGTTCAATCACCTCCATCGCCAATGATAATTCATGCATGTCTGTCAGTTTTTCAGCAAATACGTGGTAATGGATCGCCAGTTAATAAATCAATAATACGCTTGCCACCGGTCCCGGTTTTCAGCACAACTTTTCCCGGGTGATCACCGGATACCCGGCCTATAATGGCACTTTGTCTTCCCAGCTCATTTTTCTTCATAATTTCCAAAATATGATCGCCTTCAGCCGGATCAGTCACGATCAGCACTTTCCCTTCATTGGCAATGTAAAGCGGGTCAAACCCGAGGAGTTCACACATTGCCGTCACCCCTTTGTTCACAGGCAATGCAGATTCATCTATTTCAATTCCTAATCCTGTCTTTCTTGCCAGTTCGTTCAGCACGGTGGCTACGCCTCCCCGTGTGGGATCGCGCATGAATTTCACCTTTGGTGATTGATCTAACACTTGCCGGATTAAATGGTTCAAAGATGAACAATCGGATACCACCGGGGTTTTAAAATTAAATGATTCCCGTGCACTCATCACTGCAATGCCATGATCCCCAATGGTGCCGTTGATCAATATGAGATCGTCGGGGTGAATATTCCGGGCCTTACTGACCAACCGGTTCTTCTTTCTGACGGTGCCGATTCCGGCAGTATTGATAAAGAGCTTATCGCATTTTCCTTTATTGACAACTTTTGTATCTCCGGTTACGACGATTACCTGTGCTTTACTGGCCTCTTCAGCCAGCGACCTAACTATTGACTCCAATTCCTTCATCGAAAAGCCTTCTTCAATAATAAAAGCAACACTTATACAGAGCGGATCAGCACCCGATACTGCCAGGTCGTTGACTGTTCCGCAGACAGCCAGTTTGCCGATGTTTCCACCAGGGAAAAACAAGGGATCGATCACAAATGAGTCAGTGGTGAACGCCATTTCTGGGGAGCTGACCGGGAAGATGGCGGCATCCGTCTGTTCATTCAGAATCTTATTTTCAAAATATTTAATAAATAAATTCTCAATGAGATTATTCATCATCCGGCCGCCATTTCCATGGCTCAGTAATATTTTATCTTCTCCTGTGTTCATGAGTGGTATTTATAATAGACAGCACATGTTCCTTCTCCCGAAACCATGCAAGCGCCCACTGGATCGGAAGGAGTGCATACCGTTTTAAAGAGGCTACAGTCATTGGGCGTTTTTAATCCCCTAAGAATTAACCCACAGATACATCCTTTTGGCTCGGAAGATTCTTGTATGGTAACCCCGAAATGTTTTTCGGCATCAAAAGCGGAAAAATCATCACGGATCTTGAGTCCGCTTTTTGGAATAATGCCAAGTCCCCGCCACCGGTCGTCTTTCAGCTCAAAAACCGCTGCCAGCAGTGCCTGGGCAATTTTATTTCCTTCGTCCTGAACGACCCGCCGATACTGGATCTCCACCTTCGGGGAACCGGATTCAACCTGGCGCACAAGCATCAGGATCGCCTGCATCAAATCAACCGGTTCAAACCCTGTAACCACAACGCCTAACTTGCAGACAGTGGCCAGATCATTGTAAATAGCTGTACCGGTAATGGCGCTCACATGACCAGGGGCAATGAACCCGTCAATCTTAACTCCTTCCTCGACCAGCGCTTTCATAACCGGGGGCATGACTTTGTGTGCACTTAGCACAAAAAAATTGGAGAGTTTCTCTTTTTTTGCCTCCACAATAGCTGCTGCGGTTGCAGGAGCGGTAGTTTCAAAACCGATTCCCAGGAAGATAACCTGTTTTTTGGAGTTGTTTCTGGCTATTTCAAGCGCTTCCAGCACCGAATATATAATCCTGATATCATGTTCGTTTGCTTTCTCTTTTTCGAGGGAATTTATCGAACCAGGCACGCGAATCAGATCACCATAGGTTGTGATAATAACTCCCGGGAGTTTACTATAAGCGATGGCAGTATCGATGAAATGCTGGCTGGATACGCAAACAGGACAACCAGGACCGGAGAGCAACCGGATATTGTGAGGTAGAAGTGATTGAAGTCCAAACCGGTGGATGGCCATGGTATGTCCGCCACACACTTCCATCAGCGTGATCTCTTTTTTTGAGATTTTCTTCAACTCTTCTGAAACAGCGAGAATCAACTCTTTTTTCCGGTATTCCCCGATGTATTGCATCCCTGGTTTAATCAGTATTGTTATTTGCAATTTCATTTAAAAGCCGTAAGGTTTCTGCCGCCTCTTCCGGGTCCACTTTTTCAATGGCAAACCCGGCATGAAGCATAACAAAATCACCCGGATGAACATCCTCCAATAGCAACAAGCTTGCCTGATATTCGACATCCTCAATGGTTACCTGGGCGCTTGTCCCTTCGATACTGATCACTTTTGCAGGAATGGCTAAACACATTTAAGATTCCTCCTAATTGTTAAGACTGCTGATTGTCACAGTGAAATTATTCCGGATGGCAATTGCAGATTCAAAGATAACAGAAACAAATGTATTAAGGAACTTTTACTTATTTTAGCCGGATAAAAAGTTCATATGCTAATCTTCCTGACTGGATTTATTGCGAGTATTGCACATGTGGTGACAGGACCCGACCATCTTGCAGCCGTCACCCCCCTGGCGATTGACAGCAGGAAAAAATCATGGGTGATAGGATTTTCCTGGGGTCTGGGGCATACCCTGGGAATGCTTCTGATCGGCCTTTTATTTATTCTGTTCAAAGAATTGTTGCCGGTTGACCTGATATCCCGGCAAAGTGATAAAGTGATTGGTATCCTCCTGATTGTGATCGGAGGCTGGGCCATTATACGCATATACCTAAAACATTCACACGGGAACCGGGCACATATACATTTTCATACCAAACCGTTTTTATATGCCCACATTCACCGGCATTCACATGATAAATCCCCATCACATGAACATGAACATACAGGACCTATTAAGCAAACTGCGTTGACAGCACTATTCATAGGTGTCATCCACGGGTTCGCAGGTTTCAATCATTTGTTTGTATTGCTCCCATCGCTTGCCTTGCCTACTGTGTGGGATTCTGTCATTTATATCACGGCTTTTGCCTCCGGTACGATCCTGACCATGATATTATTTGCCTTTATCCTGGGACTTGTTGCTTTCCGATCGGCAGTAAAGGACAAACAGCTGTTTTTGAAATGGTTCACATTTTCCGGAGGTTTACTTGCAATTGCCATCGGGGTTCTATGGCTCATCCATCCGATTTGATTTTACCATCTTGCCATTTAAATGTTATTGAATTCCGGATATTCCTCTTTTTTTTTCTGATTTCCCGCAACACCGGCCGTAACTTTCTTTGATAGTTGTGTTTTTTGCAACTATCGGCTAGAAATTTATGATTCCCTTGAGTTTTCTGTCATACTAAAATCTCCTGATGTAAAAATCAGTTTCAGTCCTCGTCATAACCGTAGTAATTTTGGTTCGAAAAATTCAAAAAACAGGAACTATGAAAACATTAACCAAAGAAATTTGGATGAACGTTCCTCGCCGTAGGGCTATTGTTTCCATTCATAATGATGTAGAGCGGCTTGTTAAAGAATCCGGCGTTAAGGATGGTCTCGTACTTATTAACGCGATGCATATAACGGCTTCTGTATTTATTAATGATAATGAATCCGGTTTGCATCATGATTATGAAATTTGGCTTGAAAAGCTGGCTCCAGAAAAGCCGTATTCTCAATATCAACATAATGGTGCTGAGGATAATGCCGAT
>JBEKST010000106.1:0-9552 GCA_049516815.1 Bacteroidales bacterium
ATCTCTGACCTCCGATCTCTGACCTCTGACCTCTGACCTCCGACCTCCGACCTCCGACCTCCGACCTCCGACCTCTGACCTCCGACCTCTGACCTCTGGCCTCCGACCTCTGACCTCTGACCTCCATCCTCGAGGTGTAACTTACAAATGCCAAAGATTTCTTACCTTTGACCAACAAAATCAGAAGGGATGATCATTGTAAAAGACATACACAAATCTTATGGAACTCTGGAAGTGCTGAAAGGGATTAGCCTGGAAGTGGAGAAAGGGGAGATCATTTCGATCGTGGGCGCATCGGGAGCCGGGAAATCAACCCTGCTGCACATCATCGGTACCCTCGACCGGGCAGATGCAGGCACCATTGAAATGAATGAGGTGAATATCCTGAAATTATCAGATAAAAAACTAGCGGCATTCCGCAACAAAAAAATTGGATTCGTTTTTCAGTTCCATCATCTTTTACCCGAATTCACCGCACTTGAAAATGTCTGTATCCCAGGGTTTCTCGGGAAAAGGAACAAACGTGAAGTCGAGCGAAAGGCGCTTGATCTTCTGAATTTCATGGGACTGAAGGAACGTTCACAACATAAGCCCAATGAATTGTCGGGTGGTGAGCAGCAGCGGGTAGCCGTCGCCCGTGCACTGATCAATAACCCAGATGTGATACTTGCCGATGAGCCCTCCGGAAACCTTGATTCCGCCTCTGCAGTGGAACTACATAATCTGTTCTTCACCCTCCGGAATTCCTTCAACCAGACCTACATCATCGTAACTCACAATTCCGATCTGGCAAATATGGCCGACCGGAAGCTGACCATGCGTGACGGCGTGATTGAAAATACACCTGCATAAAATTAAATCCCATTATTTACGTTATCTCTTCTATTGAAAAACCCTGATCCTCCGCATGAAGTTATGTACTGTCAAATCTCTTGTTAAAAAGAATACTTCCCTAACCTTCGTTTTCTTTACTCTTTTTTTCATTGGAAGCGGCATGGTTGCTGCTTCTATGTACAGGTATTATTCACCGGAAACTTCAGAAAAGGTAAATTACGATACGCTTCAGACTAGGAAACCAGCTACAGTCGACTCCCTCTATAAAGCCAGTATGCGGAAGGGAGATAATTTTTTTGTTGCAAAGGAATGGGAAAAAGCCATTTCTGAATATGAGAACGGACTGAAACTGAAACCGAAAGATCCTAACGCCACTGACCGGCTGAGTAAGGCAAGAATACAGCTGGAAAACAAGGTCAAGGCAGAAATAGATTACGTAAAATCCATTGCTTCCGGCGACAATTATTATAAAGCCAAAGATTATCTCAATGCCAAAGCATCCTACCAGCTTGCCATCGATGCCAAGCCAGATGACGCCTATGCCAAGGGAAAACTGAAGGAGACAATGGACCTCCTGCGGTCGATGAAGGCCAGTAACATCCTTTACGATGTTGCCATTGCGAGCGCAGAAAAGCTTTACCAACAGAAAGAATATGAAAAGGCGATGGCCGAATTCGAAGATGCCAGCAAGATACTCCCAAATGAAAAATATCCCAAAGACCGCATCAACGAGATTATAAAGATAATGGTTGATAAGCAAACAACGGAGGAGATGTATGCCCGGTCCATTGCAAATGCCGATAAACTTTATAATTCAAAAGGGTACCAGAATGCCTTACTCGAATACCAGCATGCGGCTTCTTATAAACCAGAGGAACAATACCCGAAAGACCGGATCAAGGAACTGACAGCGATCCTGGCAGCCATGAAAGCCAGGGATGATGCATACAATAAATCCATTGCCTCCGCCGACAAGCTTTTTGACGATGCATCCTATGAACCTTCAAAATCCGAATATCAGAATGCATCGAAGATAAAACCCGAAGAAATTTATCCACTCAACCGGATCAAAGAGATTGACTTGATCCTGGCAAGGCTGAAAAATGCCAAAGAGGAGTACAACCGGCTTGTTAATCTTGCCGATAGCTTTTATATGGCAAAAAAATATATTAATGCCAAAGCCAATTACCAGCAGGCATTGAAGGTAAAACCCAATGAGTCATACCCCAAGGAAATGATTTCCAAGGCGGATAACCTGATTTCCGGTCAGGAAGCCAATTCGAAAGCCCTGGAAGAAGCCTACCAGGCCGCAGTATCGGATGCTGATAAGCTATATACGGCTAAGGAATATGATAAAGCAAAATCCGGGTACCAGAATGCTCTTGGAATAAAGCCTGATGAACAATATCCGAAGGATAAAATCAAACAAATCGATGAACTATATGCCGCGGCTGACAAGAAAAAACAGCAGGAAAAGCAATACCTTGATATCATTGGTGCTGCTGATAAATTGCTTGCGGATAAGTCGTATCAACCCGCAAAAGTTCAGTACCAGTCAGCATTAAAATTAAAACCGGAAGAGAAATATCCGCAAGACCGCATCGCTGAGATCGATCTTGCATTATCAGACCTTGCGAAACAAAAAGCGCTCGATGATCAATATATTGCTGCTATTGCCAAAGCAGATAAATCGTTTGCTGCAAAGATCTGGGAACAGGCAAAAACGGATTATACTGCTGCTTCGACGCTCAAGCCCAATGAAGCCTATCCGAAGGAAAAGATCCTCGAGATTGATAAGATTTTGTCTGACCTTGCCAAGCAGAAAGCGCTGGATGATCAGTATGCCGGGATCATCGCCAATGCAGATAAATTGTTGCTGGCGAAAACGTATGCTGAAGCCAGGACAGAATATGGCAAAGCCGGTGATCTGAAGCCATCGGAAGCCTATCCCAAAACAAAGATTGCGGAGATTGACAACATCCTTGCTGCCATCGAGGCACAGAAATCGAAAGACGAACAATATCATAGTCTGATCGAACAAGCCGACAAATTGCTGGAAGATAAATCGTATGAGCCGGCAAAAACGGAATACCTGAATGCAAGTGCCATCAAGCCTGCAGAGACCTATCCGAAGGAAAAGATAACAGAGATCGACAAATTGTTAGCTGAAATTGCCAGGAAAAAAGCCCTCGATGATCAATACACATCGACGATTACCAATGCAGATAAACTGCTTGCCGATAAATCCTATGAGCCGGCAAAGACCGAATACAAGAATGCTTTGCAGATAAAGCCGGAAGAGAAATATCCGAAAGATCGTATCGCCGAGATCGATCTTGCATTATCAGACCTTGCAAAACAAAAAGCACTCGATGATCAATACAATGCTGCTATTGCCAAAGCAGATAAATCGTTTGCGGCAAAGACCTGGGAACAGGCAAAAATGGATTATTCCGCTGCTTCGACACTTAAGCCCAATGAAACCTATCCGAAGGAAAAAATCCTAGAGATTGATAAGATCGTGGCCGACCTTGCCAAGCAAAAAGCGCTGGATGATCAGTATGCCGGGATCATCGCCAATGCAGATAAATTGTTGATGGCGAAAACGTATAGTGAAGCCAGGACAGAATATGGCAAAGCCAGCGACCTGAAGCCATCGGAAGCCTATCCCAAAACAAAGATTGCGGAGATTGACAACATTCTTGCTGCCATCGAGGCACAGAAATCGAAAGATGAACAATACCATAGCCTGATCGAAAAAGCTGACAAATTGCTTGCAGATAAATCATATGAGCCGGCAAAAACGGAATACCTGAATGCCGCTACCCTGAAACCAGATGAGCAATATCCGAAGGTGAAGATCGCAACCATTGACAAGATCCTGGCAGATATGAAAGCATTTGAAGATAAATACAACGGAGCAATTGCCACCGGAGACACCGCATTTAACAATAAATTGTATACCCAGGCAAAGTCTGCTTACCAGGGCGCCATCCAGATGAAACCCACAGAGAAATATCCAAAAGATAAAATTGCCGAAATCGAGAAGATCCTTACAGAACTTGCAAAACAAAAGGTAATCGACGACCAGTACCAGGGATCAATTACGAAAGCCGATAAACTGCTGGCAAACAAATCCTATGCACCGGCAAAAACGGAATATGGCAATGCTTCCGCCATCAAGCCAAATGAACAGTATCCGAAGGATAAGATCGTTGAGATCGATGGAATCATGGCCGATCTCAAGGCAAAGGATGATGCCTACAAAACCTCTGTTGCAAAAGCCAATCAGCTGATGATCCAGAAGTCTTATGAGGAGGCGCGGGCAGAATACCAGAATGCCGGCGAGATCAAGCCCAATGAGCAATACCCTAAGGACAAGATAGCTGAGATCAATAAGATCCTGATGGAATTGAAAGGAAAGAAGCAAACATATGATGAACTGGTATCAAAAGGCAATGACCTTCTGATGATAAAAGACTTTTACAAGGCAAAAGATAACTTTCAGCAGGCTTTATCCATCTTTCCGGACGAATCCTACCCGAAAGAACGCCTGATCCGGATCAATTCTATTATCGATAGTATTTTCCGTGCCAACAAAGGATTTTATGACAAGGCTGTTGCCGAAGGGGATAAGAATTTTAATGCGATGGTCTTTGATAAAGCGGTGGATTCATATCAGGAGGCGCTTTCCTACCTGCCGATGGAGCAATATCCGAAGGAAATGATCAATAAGATCAAGAGGACGATCGCTGAAAATGCCATCGTCGATGTTTTGAATTCAGCACAGACGGTTTCAAATGGTGTGGAGAAGCAGTTTGATTTCGCACCGGTCAATGTTATTTCCCGGAAGAACAACTACCTCTATATCAAGATCCGGAACCTTAGTAACAGGCCCTTCAACGTGATGATCAGGTATGGTAAGGACAAGCAGATCAATGGCGGTGCGGTGATCAAAAATATTACCGGCGACGGGAATGTGAATGAACGATTGATCAGTGTCCGTGAGCAGGATCCCTGGTACCGCAACGACAATAACTGGATCAGCCTTTACCCGCAGGGAGGTGATGTGGAGGTCACTTTTATCCAGATTTCGCGAGCGGGCCAATAAAAAATCCTAAATTTGCAGTTGGACTTAATCCGGGAAATGATCCAAATTTATTGCTATGCTCAATTTTGCTACTACCGCGAATTCCATTTTTAAACTTCAGTTTAAACACATCTGGCAACTGATCGGCAATTCACCTCTGCTTGTTATCCAATTCCTGTACAAAGGGGAAAAGCGCGTTATTTATGCGAAAGCGGAGCATTATAACATTACGGGGAGCATCAAGGACAGGATGGCATTGTACATTCTTGAGAAAGCCTATGCAGAAGGACGAATAAAGAAAGGAGATATCATCGTTGAAGCCACGAGCGGCAATACCGGTATTTCTTTCGCTGCCATCGGGCGCGCACTGGGACACCCGGTACGGATCATCATGCCCGACTGGATGAGTCGCGAACGCGTGGATATCATCCGCAGCCTCGGAGCACAGATTATCCCGGTATCGAAAGAACAAGGCGGTTTCCTTGGAAGTATAAGGATTTCGGAAGAGATTGCAGTTAATGAACCCAATATTTTCCTGCCACAACAATTCTCTAATATCGACAATGCAGAAGCCCATGAACGTACCACCGGACCTGAGATCTGGTTCCAGATGCAATACCATGGCATAAAACCGGCTGCTTTTGTTGCCGGTGTCGGAACGGGTGGAACAGTGATGGGTGTCGGGAAATATTTACGTAGCCATGATCCAAACATCAGAATTCATCCGCTCGAACCAGCCGAATCCCCTACGCTTTCAACGGGCTACAAAGTTGGCGTCCATCGTATCCAGGGAATATCTGATGAATTCATTCCCGCGATCGTAAAATTAGATGAACTCGATAGGGTAGTAGCAGTTCCGGATGGCGATTCCATCATCATGGCGCAAAAACTTGCAAAGCAATTAGGCCTGGCCGTGGGGATCTCTTCCGGTGCTAATTTTCTCGGCGCCCTTCAGATCCAGAATGAAATAGGAGACGATGCCGCCGTTGCCACTGTGTTTTCCGATTGCAATAAAAAATACCTAAGTACCGACCTGATGCGCGACGAGCTTATGCGGGACGACTATCAATCGAAATATATCGAACTTACCGGGTTCAAAGTCTACAAGCGGGTTTGCGATACCTGTTGCGATATGGTGGATTGTGAATTGCGACCCTGTGAATTTAAAATTTGACTAGCGTGTTGATGAAATGGCGAAATAGCGAGATAGCGAAATGGCGAAAATTTTCTATTGTGAACTATGTGCCTATTGTGGTGAAAAGTGAGATGTGAGATGTAAAACTCAGTATTTAGAACCCAGTATCCAGCATCCAGCATCACTTTCTCAAAGTAATTACAGTGATTTCCGGTAGTATCCCAATTCTCCCCGGATAGCCAAGCGATCCCAATCCCCGGTTGACATAGATATATTGAGGATGTGAACCAGGAACCGGTTTTTCATATAATCCTCCCCATTGTTTATAAAGGTATTGTGCCGGGCTCCATCGGATGCCGCAGCATTCAATCCCAAACTGGAAACCATGGGTATGTCCTGAGAAAGTGACATCGATGTTCCGGAACTTATGGCAGATGATGCTGTCCCAGAAACTAGGATCATGTGACAACAAGAGTTGCACGGACATATTTTCCACCCCTTTCTGAGCAGCAGGAATATCGCCAAGTTTCTGGAAGCGATGGGCTTTCCCCCAATTATGGACTCCCAGGATGGCAATTGAATCATCTCCCTTTCTTAGAATCGAGTGCTCATTCAGAAGAAGTTTCCACCCAAGACGATGATAAAAACTGACTAAATCCTTCATGTCCTTTTCTTTTGCTTCTTCGGAAGGCCATTTCACATAAGCGCCATAATCATGGTTGCCAAGGATAGCAAAAATCCCATAAGGCGCTTTCAGATGTGTGAGAATTTCCTCAAAAGGCAGGACATCAAGCGTGGTGTAGTTGGCCATGTCGCCTGTAAAGAAGATAACATCCGGATGCTGGAAATTTACGATATCAACGGCTCTGCGGAGTTCCCCCTTACAAGCCCAGCTTCCCAGGTGTAAATCGGAAATCTGAACAATCTTTAATCCTTCGAATGATGCTGGCAATTCCGGGAGTATTATCTCCTGTTTTTTTACGCTGAAGTCATAGTTCCACCAAGCCATTCCGAGGATCATCAGAATGAGGAAAATGGTTCCGGCCACCCAGCCTGTCAGCTGGAGCCATCTTATCCTTGCCACATCCTTCAAATGAATCCCGCCATGGATAAATGATTGGATCCCAAAACTGAATAAACGCAGGATGTCTGCAATCAGCTGGAAGATAAAAGGAAGGATCTTAAATACGTAGAGGATAAAGATGACGCCGGGTAGCAGTGTGCGCAGGGCGATGTTCCATTCGGCGAAGGCAACGAAAAACCCGGCAATTATGCAACAGAAAAGAAGGATCAGCGGCAGCCAATAGGCTATCATTAATGAGTATTTCCAAAATGGTTTAAACCCAAGGATCGTTCGCCGGATGGAACTCCAGAGGTAGCCGTCGATAATAAACAGGATGAATAATATCGGTAGCATGCGGGCATAGATCGGGAAAGAGATGCCCAATGCGAGGAAGATGCATCCGGTTACGAAAAGAGTCAAACCGGTGAGCAGGTATTTTTTCATTTATTTTTGACGTAGTTCACTAAGCCTTTTGCCTTGAAGATTTCCATAAGTTTTGCCGGCAAGGGTGAAAATGAAAATTCTTTTCCTCCGACGTCTATAATTCCTTTTTCAAAGTTGATATCAACGATGTCGCCTTGTTTATAAGCATCCACGGCTTCCGGGACCAGGATGATGGGCAGTCCCTGGTTGACCGATGAACGGTAAAAGATACGGTTGACCGATTTGCAGATCACGGCTTTGATCCCTGCAAATGCAAGTCCGACAGAGGGATGTTCGCGGGAGCTGCCACAGCCGAAATTCGCTCCAGCCATGATGATATCGCCCGCTTTCACCCGTTCGGCAAAACTGTTGTCGAATCCCTTGAACAGATGAGGTATAATCTTCTCCGGATCTGAACTCTGAACATTGTAGGTGAGGTTGCCTGCAAACATCTGGTCAGTATTCAGGTTATCCACATCCGCATAATTCCAGGTGTTGTTTTGGTAACGGTCTTCCCCTTCCTTGATGTCGACTGTGCTGCTTTGAGGAACATGATAGGGGAATTTATCGTTGGCTTGGATCCCGCGCGGGTCAGTGATCTCGCCTTTCAGCGCTGACCATGCAACAGTAGCAGGTGAGGCAAGGTAGATGCTGGCTAAGTTGTTCCCCATCCTGCCTTTGAAGTTACGGTTGGCCGTAGAGATGACATTGATCCCGTCGGGCGGGATACCTTGTCCGGTGCCGAGGCAGGGACCGCATGAAGAAGAAAGAACATTAACGCCGGCTTCAAAAAATATTTCAATCAATCCCTCTTTCATGGCCTGAAGGTAAATTTCTTTTGATGCCGGGATGATCTGCATCTGCATGTATTTCGGCAGTTTTTTTCCTTTCAGGACGGTGGCAGCTTCCCGCAGGTCTTCGATGCGTCCGTTTGTACATGTTCCGACCAACGCCTGCTGGATCTTGGTTCCCTGAACCTCGGAAACGGCTTTGACATTGTCCACATGATGCGGTGCGGCAACAACCGGGAATATTTCGTCCAGATTAATGACGATTTCTTTCAGGTAAGATGCGCCTTCATCGGCCCAGCAGCCTTCAATTTTCTCTCCGAACCAATTTTCCAGCACTTCATCGGCAGGAAAAACGGCGTTTTTGGCGCCCATCTCCGATGCCATATTGCAGAGTACCATGCGGTCGGCGATGGAAAGGGTTCTAACCCCTTCTCCATGGTATTCGATGGACATATAATCGGCTCCGCTGCTGCCTATCATCCCGATGATCCAGAGAGCCAGGTCTTTTGCAAAAACATTCGGATGCAGTTTCCCTGTAAGGATGATTTTAATCGTTTCCGGGACCCTGAACCAGGTTTCTCCCTGTTTCCATAACCCTGCGGTCTCGGTGCGATCGATCCCTGCTGCCAGTGCATTGAATGCCCCGGCAGTGCTGGTATGACTGTCGCTGCCTACGATGATCATTTTGGGTTTGGCATATTCCGACATGATCTGGTGGCAGATACCGTCGCCAACATCATGGAATTTTTTAATCTCAAATTGTTCAACCATATTCCTGATCACCTGGTAATCGTTTGCCAGCTTGGCATTGGTAGGAGGAGCATTGTGATCAAGGGTGATCAGCAGGGTGTCGGGGTTGGCAGGCTTTTCACCGCCCATTTTCTTGAATGTGCTGTAAATGGAAGAGGAGTTGTCGTGCGATAAGATGATATCCGGCCGGGCGAATACGATAGCCCCGGCAGGGGCGTGAAATATCTTCTCGGCGAATGTTAGTTTAGTCATAGTTTTATTTTTGTTCTACTTTGGTTGTTCTTTGATAATGATGCTGGATGCTGGATGCTTGATGTGTGGGTGTGGGTATTGGGGTAATTAAAAATTAAAAATTAAAAATTATTTTCTCTGTGAACCTCGAGTCTTCTCTGTGTTTCTTCGTGTAATTCCAAAGCGGTAAAATGGTTTCAGCTGTATTAAATTGGCACTACAAAATTATGAAATT
>JBEKST010000107.1:0-11508 GCA_049516815.1 Bacteroidales bacterium
ATAGGGTTATTCTTGGTCCTCCGCGAGAGGATCTGCAATACCCTGCGGATCTCCTCGTCACGGCCGATCACAGGATCCAGCTTGCCATTACGTGCAAGTTCATTCAGGTTACGGGCATATTTATTCAGGGAATTGTAGGTTTCTTCCGCCGTCTGGCTGTTAACGGTCGAACCCTTCCGGAGCTGGCGGATGGCGGCCCTGAGTTCTTTCTCGTTAACGCCGTTATCTTTCAAAAGCCGTGATGTAGTATCGTTGACGGAAAGAATGCCCAACAGGAGGTGCTCAATGGAAACAAACTCATCTTTGAATTCCTGGGCCAACGACGTTGCTTTCTGCAATGCCTTGTTAGCATCACCGGAGAGATATTGATCGCCACCGGAGACCTTTGGATAGGAATCGAGTAAATGGTCGAGCGCTTTGGTGAAAATTTCAAGGTTTACATTCAGTTTTTTGAGAAGATAAGGAACAACATTCTCATCCACCATCAGCATTCCTTTCAGTAAATGGGATGTTTCAATGGCCTGGTGCTGTTTTGCTGCAGCAATTTCCGTCGCTTTCTGGACGGCTTCCTGCGATTTGATCGTAAAATTGTTAAAGTTCATTCTTAGGGTGTTTATTTGGTTATTTGTTTAGTCGTTTAGTTGAAGATTACTTTGGACTCTGTGACTATTTATCTTTTTTAACCGCAGAGGATAAAAAGTTTTAAACAAAGGTCGCCAAAAGAATTAATTCATACTTCTGACTTTGAACTTTAATTTGTCCTTCGTCCTTCTGACTTAGTACTTTTCTTTTTTCGTCAAATTCTTTGCCATGACTTATTTAGTATGCAGAAGATGAATTTATGTCATATTAACCAGGTGTTTCACGTCTTTTTGGCTGTTGTTTTGTAATTTTATTCGCGTATTTACGTTATCATACTGTGAAGCAAAAGAGAACCCTTGTACTTGGAGCAGGCCTGAAACCTCATCGTTTTTCCTATAAAACGATGATCAGACTTCTGCGTATCAGATTCACGTTATTACCATCTGCAAGCATGGAGGCGCCATCGGTTATGATAACGAAAGGTGAGTTATAGGAATTAGTTTATCCGGATAAATTCATAAATTTACAGCCGAATTGATGAAACTCATGAAACGACTTTTTATCTTCCTGATGATCTTTCTGTGCATCCGTTCCTATGGACAGTTCCCCAAGGTGTTTGTTGATCCTGTTGATATCACGGTTTGCGAGGGAGGAAAAGTTACATTTGTGACAACAATAAACGATACTGTTCCTGATCCTGCCGACTACATTTACAGTTACAAATGGTTGTTCAATAACGTTGAGATCCCCGATTCCAACCGAAAATATCTTATTGTGAAGAACATCACAGCCCTGGATACGGGCTATTATAGAATTATCGTTACAGATACTGCTACTTCAAGGGTGGATACCAGTTCACCTTCGCACATCCGGATACGAGCCCCGTTGCACATTGATACCCTCTACCGATACAATGCACTGGGATGCCCCAGCGACAGCAACGGCCAGATGAAAATCAAGGTTTCCGGCGGACACCCTCCTTACACTTACGAATGGGGAGGAGGATCCTATCACCAGCTCGATACCCTTGGTGTTGGTTTTTCTAAAGGAACTTATCTCATAACTGTTACAGATTCTGATACGACGCATTGCATTTCCCGGGAATTCACTATTGAGACTCTGAAACTGCACAAGATCACTTTTCAGATGAAACCGCCCGACACGGTATATCTGCCTAATCCTGAGATCACCGTTACCATTCCTGATACAGCCGTGAAGCACTTAGACAACTGGAACTGGGATTTTGGTGACAAGACACCAAAGGTACCCAACGTGAATCCATGCCAGCATGGTTACGCAAACCCTGGTCAATTCTTAGTCAATCTGAATTTCACGGATAATATCGGTGGCCAGTTATGCGACTCGACCATTATTGAGACTATAATCGTGAAGCCGATCCGGTTGTTCATACCCAATGCCATCACCCCGGGAAGCGGCGACGATAATGGCTCATTGAATATCCGGCAACTTGACCCAACCGGTACAACACCTTATGGGTCAAACCTATGGAGGAAATCTTTCCGCGGGCGTTTACTATTATATCCTGAAATGCCATGGGCAATTCGGGGATGATGTTTACAGAGGGGCAGTCACCATCCTACGTTACTAATCATCTGAAAAGAACCTTCAAATAAAATCCGGGGTTCTTCAGTTGATCCCTTATATCCTGGCTGGTGTACATTTTCGTGAACATCTCCCTTAGCTCTTCGTTCCTGTTTGCTTTCTTAACGACGAGATTAAACAAGGCAGGGTGGGAGCAGAGTTCATGGATCCTGTGGCTGGTTTTGAGTTCCCTTAACAGCTTTCTCCTGATCCTTTCATCATATTGCGTCAGGAATCTGGCCGTAAAATCATTTGCTATGAATGCTTCCCGGACTATATCTGCGGCGATCTCCCCACTGACCATCGCATTGCCGATACCTTCGCCGGAAAAGGGATCCACGAGGGAAGCAGCATCGCCCGCAAGCAGGAACCCGTCGCCGGAAATCGCTTTGGGATCGGGGCCGAGCGGAAGTCCATGCGATTCGATCTTTCCTTTCATCTGGGCTTCCGCAAAGCGGGGCGACAGTGTTGGGTGCGAACGGATGACCTGCTGCAGCATTGCAGATAACGGTTTGGATGCAGCCTTCATCTTCTCATATAATATTCCCAAACCCACATTTGCAAAGCCATCTGCCATCGGGAAGATCCACAAATAACCCGGAAGAAGATCTTCAAGAAAATGCAATTCGATGAACTGCTGCGGATGAAGATCCCTGACGCCGGTATAATAAGCCCTGACTCCAATGCAGTATTGTTTCTGATTGAGTGAATGCCCTCCGAGAATTCTCCCGACGGTAGAATGGGTTCCGTCTGCCCCCACAATCATCCTACATCTCAGTTCCTCATTTTCTCCTTTAAGGATGAAGAACTCTTTTTCCCGGAGGATCTGTTTCACCGGAAAATTGCTGATCAAGCTAAAGGGTGTCAATTCCCGGACTTTCTTTTGTAGAAAGCCGTCGAAGATCTTTCTTTTACAGATATATCCAGGAGGCGGCGTTTCAGGTTTTTTTTCAAGAACGAAAGGAACATCGAGCAATCCTCCGTCAGGGGCGGCAAAACGTATCCCCCAGGAAGGCATTTTGGGTTCCAGTTTCAGGAACTCTTCAAAGCAATCCGGAAGCCGTTTGAGGACCTTCAGCACCGTTCCGCTGAGTGCATCTCCGCAGATTTTTTCTGCCGGTAAAACCGCTTTATCGACCAATGCGATCTTCAATCCTGCATTTGCCAGGCTTAACGCAGCAGTACATCCGGCAGGGCCAGCACCTACGATGATTACGTCGAAATCGGGAGATAGCATTGGATGCTTTGTTGATTAGCTAGCGAGCTGGCGAACTGGCGAGCTGGCGAGTATTTTTTTATGTTCCTTTATTACTCTGTGACTGTGTGATTTTGTTACTTTGATACTCTATGACTTTTCCTTCATGCAAACTTAATCAAAAACCCGCAAATCCTGAATTTCGCTAACTTTGTGAAAATGTTTTACTATGACGAAGAAGGAGCGTTTTACATTTTTAATTGACTATTTCCTTGAACATCGTCCGAAAGCAGAAACGGAACTGGTCTATACTGATCCCTATGAGCTGATGGTTGCGGTGATTCTTTCCGCCCAATGTACCGATAAGAGGGTCAACCTGATCACCCCGGTTTTTTTTAGGAAATTTCCTGATGCCAGTTCACTTTCAACCGCAAGGCAGGAAGATGTTTTTGAGCTCATCAAAAGCTGTTCCTATCCCAACAACAAAGCAAAGAACCTGATCGGCATGGCAATATCGCTGGTGAAAGATTTTTCAGGAATATTGCCTTCTGATGTTGAAGAACTAATGACAATTCCTGGTGTAGGCAGGAAGACCGCCAATGTACTTGCTTCGGTTATTTATAAAAAGCCTGTAATGGCTGTGGATACGCATGTTTTCAGGGTTTCTGCACGGATCGGGCTGACTATCGGGGCAAAAACACCCTACCAGGCCGAAAGCCAGCTGGTGAAAAACATTCCCGAACGGCTTATCCCACTGGCGCACCACTGGCTGATTCTGCATGGACGTTACGTGTGTGTTGCACGGAAACCCAGATGCTCTGAATGCGGGTTGACTTCTGTATGTAAGTATTACCAGAGACTTCAGAAAGCGTAATTTTGTTAATAACTACTCCCCGGAAAGGGTCTTGCAACGAATCAAAAATTTTACCTTTGAAATTATTTTGATGCTTAAAAATATAGAAAGATGTCAATATTAATGATTGAAGATGAAGTTCCGGTTTTTGAAGCATTTGACCAGGATAGCAACCCATCTTGTAAAAAAAATATTGAAAAATACATATTACCTTTTACTCTTATATCCGATAAAGACAAATAAATCCTGATTCATCCTTATTGAAATTAAGGATCCCGTTCATAAATTTAATCATCACCAAATAACGATATTATGGCAAAAGAAGAAGACAACAACAAAGAAAAAATGAAGGCGCTGCAGTTGACGCTGGACAAGCTGGAGAAAACCTATGGCAAAGGAACGGTAATGAAGCTGGGCGACAATGCCATCGAAGCAGTGGAATTTATTCCGACCGGATCCATTGGATTGAATGTCGCACTGGGGATCGGTGGATTACCAAAAGGAAGGGTGATAGAGATCTATGGCCCGGAATCTTCAGGAAAGACTACCCTCGCCCTTCATGCCATGGCAGAATCGCAGAAAGCCGGCGGTATCGCTGCATTCATTGACGCGGAACATGCGTTCGACCGGTTTTATGCAAAAAAACTGGGGGTGGATGTTGAGAACCTGCTGGTTTCACAGCCGGATAACGGGGAACAGGCGCTGGAGATCGTCGAGAACCTGATCCGTTCCGGTGCCATCGATATCATCGTGATCGATTCTGTGGCGGCGTTGACGCCGAAAAGCGAGATCGAAGGTGAGATGGGTGATTCCAAGATGGGATTACAGGCCCGGCTGATGTCGCAGGCATTGAGGAAACTGACTTCCACGATCTCAAAGACTGCTACCTGCTGTATTTTTATCAACCAGTTGCGGGAAAAGATTGGCATTATGTTCGGGAACCCTGAAACCACTACCGGTGGTAATGCGCTGAAATTTTATGCTTCCATACGACTCGATATACGCAAAGTGAACCAGTTGAAGGAAGGGGAAGAGATCATCGGGAACAGGGTGAAGGTGAAAGTGGTTAAAAACAAGCTGGCACCACCTTTCCGAAAGGCTGAATTCGATATCATCTATGGAGAGGGGATCTCAAGGATCCTAGAGATCATCGACCTGGCAGTTGAGTACAACATTATTAAGAAAAGCGGTTCTTGGTTCTCTTATGGGGAGACAAAACTCGGGCAGGGCAGGGATGCTGTGAAGAAGCTGCTACAGGACAACCCTGAACTCTCCGACGATCTGGAAAAAAAGATCATGGAGGTTTTGAAAAATGTCAAATAGAACAACCGGCTCGTTATTTATCGCACTACTCGTTGTACTTTTCCTTATCACTTCCTGTGGAGGAAGATCCAAGGTGCCTGATAAAAACAAATCAGGCAAAGACACACTTACCGTGCTATTGGAGGACCTAAGTAAAAAGATTACCGATCATCCTTCTGATCCCGACCTTTTACAGCAACGGTCAAAATACTACCTGATGGATCACCAGGAAAAGCTGGCCTTTGCAGATATCTCGAAAGCCATCTCCCTGTCTCCCAACAAAGCTTCGCTCTACATCACACTTTCCGATGTATATCTGGGCATGGGAAAACCCGACAATTGCAATGAGGCGCTGCTGAAAGCTATTGCCATCGATCCCCGGAACAACCCCGCCCTGGTCAGGCTTTCCAAACTGAGCCTTATCATTAAAGATTACAAGGCCACATTTGAATATGTGAAGAAGGCACTCGAGATTGAACCTCAGAACCCTCAGGCCTATTTTACCAGGGCATTGGCCCTCCTCGAAAAAGGTGATACTGTTTCAGCAGTTGTGGATTTCAAGAAAACAATTGACCAGGACCAGGGGTTTTACGATGCCTATGTGGAACTCGGAGAGTTGTACTCGATGCGGAAAGACCCGGTAGCAACCGATTACCTGAAAAATGCAATCAAGATCCGGCCCGACAGCAGGGAAGCTATGTACATGCTGGGAATGTTCTACCAGGAGACCGGAAAGTATGAGGATGCGCTGGAAACCTATGCAAAGCTGGCAAAAATAGACAGCACCTTCAAGGATGCTTCTTACAATACAGGGTACATTTATCTTGTATACTTACGCGATTTCAGGAAAGCCGCAAGCTATTTTTCGGTTGCATTACAGCGGGATCCCGGCTATATTGAGGCTTTGTTCAACAGGGGATATGCTTATGAGTTATCCGGGGAGTATTCAAAAGCATACCAGGATTACAAGCATGTGCTTGATTTAAGAGCCAATTACCAGAAGGCAATTGACGGGCTTAACCGGATCGATAAGGCAAGAGGAAAATAAAGTTTCGTCTTACAACATATCCAGGAAATCCTGCAATTCTCCTTTATCTCCTTCCTTATTGAGAAGGTAATGAAGGGCAGAATGTGCGCGTACGAGACGAAAGCCATATCGTGTCTCAAATAACCGCTTACATTCATACACCGCATATTCCATGGAAACTTTCCGTGGTTTCTGATATAGAAGGACAAAATCTTTCAGATCCTGGTAGATATCCGTAAAATTTTCTGAAAGGCTTGACTTGACAGGGTCGGTATGCGATCGTTCATGAGGATCGATAAAATAGTATAGATCATCCTCCCCGAATTTCAGGCGCAGGGTATTGAAGATCCCTTCCCATTCTTCTTCAGTCACAAAATGCTCTGAAGCCTCTTCATCATTTAACTCGATAACCGGTAAAAGCGAAGCCTTGATATAGATCAGCGGACAGATCTTCTGCAGAAACTGCAGAATATCCTGCCGGTCATAGTTTTCAGCCTTCTCCAGAAATAAACAATACTCATTTGCCACGGTCAACATTTCAAGAACAGTCTTTGAATAAACCGGATCCCGGGAAACATCATTTTCTTTTCTTGCCATAACAGATGATTTAATTCTGAAGATTTTCAATCTGGGGCATGGTTACATTGAAGTCGGGAAGCGTGATCCCCGTATTCTGGTCGAACCTGAATTGCCACCGAGGCACGCCATATGGCACCGAGGGGTAATAAAAACAAGAGATCAGGAAAGGAGGGAAGATAAGATTATCGTTCCGGATCAGGATCCCCAATCCCACACCGGTATAGAAGGGTTGGTGAAAAAGTGACTCCGCTTGGGCAGCAACGAAACCACCTTTCCCCTGTAACATAAACGCGAACCTGAACCCGTAAAAATACAAAGGTGTATACATGATCACCGACAGACTTGCCGATAATGATTTTCTGCCATAAAAGAGTGTGTCATACTTTACCTGGTCAATGAGGAAGTCACGGTTGATATTGCTGTAATCAGTATTGTTTTTCCGGAAATTGAAACCGAAACGGTAATCAGAAAAAAAATAACTACGGAACTTGAATTTTTTATCCGGAGTCACCCACAGAGGGGACAAATATTTCAGGCTCATCTTGAGAACACAATCCTCCATTGATTTGTGATAAAGATATCCTCCCAGAACCGCACTACCCGAAAGGAACCCAAATCCATTAATATAATCACCGGCTGAGACGTCAATACCCCCGTAAAACCTTGTATAAAAATCGCTTATTTCAGGCCCCAGTGTGACCTTGAAAGCCTTCCCATAAGGGATGTTCTCTGGTTTTCCAAAATGGAGGATATAATCTGTGAGGTAATAATCGTTCGATGAAAATGCAAGCCCTGTCAGGATTCGGGTAGTGTTGTAATACACTCTATTGGAATCGATCGAAATCCTGGGTCGTGAAGAGAACGACCTGCGGAAGAAGGATTCAGTGATCACAAAACGTGTTGGGATCGTCGCATTCCTGATTTGGAAGGCCCGACCGCCCCAAAGACTCATATCGTTGAAGTAACTGATTTCATCGGTGATTTTATTTTCTTCTTTGCTCGTAGACCTTTCCAGGATCATCTTTGTATACTGGTATCCAGCACCAAAAGCCCATTTGGTTTTAATGGAATAGAAGTTCCGGTTACAGGAAATCCCCAGGTTCTGGTTTCCCATGTCATCCAGGGTATAAGTGACCAGAGCGTTGAGAAAAGTCCCGGCGATGTTACTGTAGGAGTAAGATGCGCCATCGAGACGAAAAAATGATTGCCGTTCTGTTTTAAACGAATAATTCGTGGACAGCTTGTCACCCAACCCAAGAAAATTTCCATCGTAAAACCGGAATGATACATTGCTGGGGCTTGCCGTCACCACATCAAAGCCGATAGAAAACACGTCCTTGGTGACGATGATAATATCCACCGAATCATTGGAAGGATCCGGAACAATGATATAGGTCTTTACATCGTCGATGGATGACATATCGCGAATATTCCGTTCATTATCGGCCAGCAGGTAAGGATCGACTTTCTGCCCTTCTTTGATAAAAAGGTTTTTGCGGATAACCCAGGATCGGGTTTTCATATGTGCCGCATTCAGGGCTTTTCCAGAAGCAGTCTTCGCATCTGACAGGGTGTCATAGATGCTGGTCCCAAAAGGATCCAGGGTTTCGATCCGGATATGCCGGATCACTTTTCCTTTATATTTATTGAATGGGACTTCGCTTTTAATTTTGTGCGAATTGTCAGGCAGGGGTGTAATTTCAGGTGGTTTAAAGGCCAGCCCATATAACATCTGGAGGATTTTTTTTCGCGAGAATTTTTTGTAAACAGAATCATAAAATATCTTTGACCGTTGTTCATTTTTCACGTTTATCGCAGGGATCTCAATAGATTGAACAACAAAAACGGTGTCTTTCAGGATCTTGTAAGTCTTCCCTTTGTAATTAAACCAGGTTCCTTTCTTCACGTTAATGGTATCGAAAGAAACTGTAACCTTAAGGTTCTTCGGGTTCTCCTGGCTTCGTGAAGGGAATGAAAAAGACAACAGAAAAAAAAGTGAGAAAAAAATCTCCAACACAATGCCTGACGGCAGTTCCACAAATCGGGCTGGATGAGGGTTATACATTTATTTCAGTTTCATCGAGGCGATGATGTCGCTGATTTTTTTGGTTAAGATGGCATCCTTATAATCATATTCTTCTTTGCCGCCCAGGTTTTCCTTCACGCCGAAGTAATACTTGATCTTGGGTTCGGTGCCGGAAGGCCTTACACTGATGCGGGATCCATCTTCCAGGAAGAATTGCAGGACATTCGATTTAGGAAGACCGAGCACCTTCTCCTTTCCGGTAACCAGGTTCTTCTCACGCAAGGTCAGGTAATCCCTGATCTCCACAACTTTTGAGTTGTTGATATTGGCCGGAGGGTTCCGACGGTAATCCACCATCATTTTCTGGATCTCTTCGGCGCCGGTCTTTCCTTTCCTTGTTATAGAAATCAGTCGTTCCTTGTAGAATCCAAGTTCCTGGTAGATACGGATGAGGAGGTCGAAAAGGGATTTTCCCTGGCTGGCCATCCATGCAGCGGCTTCCGCAAGTAGCGCACATGCGCTGACAGCATCTTTATCCCTGACAAAATCACCAATCAGATAGCCGAAACTTTCTTCCCCGCCTACAATGTATTTCATTTTCCCTTCCTGTTTCCGGATAACATCTGCGATAAATTTGAAGCCGGTGAGGCATTCAAAATATCCGACTCTGAACTTTTCCGCAATCCGCTTCAGGAGTTTGGTGGTGACGATGGTGGAAACGATGAATTCATTTCCTGTTAGCATCTGCTTCTCTTCCCAGCGATACAGGATGTAATAAAAAAGAAGAGCTGCAGTCTGGTTTCCGTTCATAAGGATGAATTCACCTATGGCATTCTTCAATGCAATACCTACGCGGTCAGCATCAGGATCTGTAGCCATTACCAGGTCTGCATCGATCTCACGAGCCTTTTCGAGGGCCAGGATCATAGCATCCTGTTCTTCCGGGTTCGGGGAATGTACCGTCGGGAAATTACCATCGGCAACCATTTGTTCCTTCACTGTGATGACATTTTCAAAACCGTACCGCTTCAGGATTTCCGGTATCATTTTCCGTCCGCAACCATGAAGCGGTGTATAGACGATCTTCAGGTTTTTCTGAAGCCGGATTATTTCAGGAGACAAGGACAGGCTGAGAACAAGGCCAAGATAGGCTTCATCGACCTCTTTCCCTATTTCAATAATATTTTCAGGATCGCCGGTCCACTTCACATCTTCTACTGAGGCGATCTTCTGAACCTCCCCGATCACATTTACATCATGGGGAGCTATCATCTGTGCACCATCGTCCCAGTATGCCTTATAACCATTGTATTCTTTAGGATTGTGGGAAGCAGTTAACATGACCCCCGTCTGGCATTTCAGGTGGCGTATGGCAAATGAGAGTTCCGGAGTTGGCCGAAGGTCATCAAAAAGAAAGACCCTGAAACCATTGGCTGCAAATACCTCTGCTGTAATTTTTGCGAATAACCTGCTGTTGTTGCGGCTGTCGAATGAAATAGCTGCCTGGATCGGGTGAACACCAGGAAACATCTTCAGGAGATAATTTGCAAGTCCCTGTGTTGCCATTCCAACGGTATATTTGTTCATCCGGTTCGTTCCGGCACCCATAATACCTCTCAATCCACCTGTACCGAATTCCAGATCGCGGTAAAAGGCATCAGTAAGTTCTGCCGGGTTCTTTTCCATCATCTCCCTGACCATAGCTTTGGTATCATTATCAAAATCTCCATCCAGCCAGGCATTGGCGCGTTTTAATATATTGAGGTCAATTGTAGTATTCATAAGTTATTACTGATTAAAAAGTTAAAATTTTTTCTATCTGTTCTTATTCAGTATTAATGATATCCCATCATATTCCCAATGCATTCTTTCAGGCTGGTTCTCCAATAAGGGATTGCGATCCCAAACCGTTCTTTGAATTTGGTTTTATTGAAACACCCTATAGGATGGTAGAAAATGGCCGCGTTTCTGATGATGTCCGTTTTGTAACAGCAATTGAAGAAGAAAATAAAATTATTGCTTCAGCAGACCGTCCTTTGAATAAGCAGGACAAATTTGTTGAAGAGTTGATATCAGTTAGAAAAGGCGGCAGTTATATTTCTGTCGTGCCGGAAGAAATTAAAATGATGGATGTTTCGCCTACCCAACTTGTCAGTATCGCCGCGGCATTAATCCCATTTCTGGAACATGATGATGCCAATCGTGCTCTTATGGGATCAAATATGCAGAGGCAATCGGTTCCGTTAATGAGACCGGAAGTTCCTGTAGTGGGTACAGGTGTAGAATCTATTGTTGCCCGTGATTCCGGCGCTGTTGTTGCAGCCAGAAGATCCGGCGTTGTG
>JBEKST010000108.1:0-9457 GCA_049516815.1 Bacteroidales bacterium
CTAAAAATGCAAACCTTGCCAATTATCAATCCTGGAAAAAAGATACGAGGTTGAACAAAGTAGCAAAATACGATAACATAATCAACTTCAGCGGGCAGGTAGTCGTGAGCCAGGTTCAGGCATCCGGTGATAGCCTCTTCCGCTATTCAAATGGCCAATGGACAAAATGGGTACTGAGTTTTTCGACACCTGTTGAACACTTAGAAGCAAACTATGAAAAGCTGATTATCGCATGTAGCTATTTCGTGAAATACTATGATGCAGATTTTAACGAAATCAGTGGAGTATACGACTATAACGGTGGCGGGGTCAACCCATCAGATGCCATTATCGACAAGAGCGGGCTGATCTGGATTGCCGACAGATATTCCGGGCTGATCTCTGTGGATAAAATGTCACACGCCACTCCGTTCAATCTTGGTGGACCTCTTTCCAACCTCGTTTTTGCCATTACCGCTTTTGGAAATGATGTTTATGTTGTTCCGGGAGGAAGGGACCTTTCATATACTCCCAACATTACATATCTAAGAGAGATCTATCACTACAACAACACTTCCTGGAACAACATGACTGCAAATACAGATCCCGGTCTGGCTAAGATTACGAACCCTTGCACAGTAAGCGTTGACCCCAGTGATACGCGAAGAATCTTTGTCGGCTCATGGGGTGGTGGACTGGCTGAATTATACAACGACAAAATGGTAGAACGTTACGGTGAATGGAACAGTACGCTCAGGCACCACAGTCTTAGTGATACCAGCGACATTCGCATCGGGGGGACTGCCTTTGACAGCGACGGGAATCTCTGGGTGGTGAATTCCCATAACGATAGCTGTATCTCACGAAAAATCGGGAAAAAATGGACCGGTTACAATGTCCCCATCATCCAACAGAGTGACCTTGGCCAAATGATCATCGATCACAATAACCAGAAATGGGTGATTATGCGGGTTACTACTACAGTTGCCAATTCCCTGCTGGTTTTTAAAGAAGATGCCACCACTCCCGCAAGCAGCAAGGCCATCATGCTTAATCAGCAAGCGGGTAGCGGGAATGTTCCGGGACAGGCTGTTTATGCGATAGCTGTGGATAAAAACGGACAGGTATGGGTTGGAACTGAAGCAGGAATTGGCGTTTTCTTCAACCCTGAAAACATTTTTACAGGGTCAAACTTCGATGCACAACAGATCCTTGTCCAGCAGGGGGCCTATGTTCAGTACCTGATGGAAAACGAGAAAGTGACTGCTATTGCCGTGGATGGCGCCAACCGTAAATGGATTGGCTCCGAGGGCGGAGGGTTGTATTTATTTTCGGAAGACGGAACAAAACAGATCTATCATTTTACCACTGATAACAGCCCGCTTCTATCCAACAATATTCTTGCACTGGCAATTGATCCGGAAACCGGGGAAGTATTTATCGGCACCGACCAGGGACTGATCTCCTATAAAGGAACTGCCACCGAAGGAAGCGACACCTTCTCCGGTGTTTATGCCTTTCCCAATCCTGTCAGGGAAGATTATGACGGGTTAATCGGGATCAAAGGCCTTGTTACCAGTGCCCAGGTTCGGATTACCGATATCGAAGGAAATCTCATCTTTTCCACAAAAGCTGATGGAGGCCAGGCGGTTTGGGATGGAAAGAACTTCAGCGGGAGAAAGGCAAAAAGCGGGGTTTACCTGGTTTATGCCGGTAACGATACGGGAACCCAGAAAATCGTAACCAAAATCCTCATTATTCATTAATGCTTCACAAGACCAGGGGAATTGCCTTACATGCAACCAAATTCTCGGAAACCAGCAGTGTTGTAAAGATCTATACCGAACTATTCGGACTTCAGTCGTACATTGTTAAGGGAGTCCGGAAAAAGAATGCAAAGATCAAACCCGGGCTTTTTCAACCTCTGACAATTCTCGACCTTGTGGTTTATCACAAGGTAAAATCGTCGCTTCAAAATTTAAAAGAAGCGAATTATTCCCATCCTTACCAGGCTATTCCCTTCGACATCCGGAAAAGTTCCATTGCACTCTTCATCAACGAACTTTTTTACAAAACCATCCATGAAGAAGAACCCCATCCGGAACTCTTTTTATTTCTCTATAACACCTGTCTCAACCTGGATGCTGCAGGCGACAATTTTTCACTTTTTCACCTTGTTTTCTCCTTGCAGCTTACCCGTTACCTTGGTTGCATGCCGCAGTTAAATTATTCGGGCAAGACCCCTTTTCTGAACCTCCGGGAAGGAATTTTCCAAACAAACGCCCCTGAACACCGTGATTTCCTGGAACCCACAATGAGCAAACTATTCTTTCAGCTTTTACGGACCCCGGAAGGCGCCAATGCTCCCATCCAGCTTTCTGCAAAAACCCGGGATTCATTACTGGAAATAATTCTCTTTTATTACCATCTGCATGTGCCGGGATTCAGGGAAATTCAATCCCATCATATACTGCATAAGGTACTAGGATAAACCTCTACATCCAAGTTTTCGTTATCTTTGCCCAAAATCAGGAACAATGTCACAGGTGCTGAGCGAACAGGAAATGATCCGTCGCAACTCATTAAATGAACTTTTACGGTTAGGAATAAATCCTTATCCTCCCGATACCTTTGAAGTCACTGCGCATGCCGCAGAAATCAAGAAAAAATTTGCAGAAGATCAATCGCTTTTCCAGGATATAAGCCTTTCCGGGAGGATCATGAGCCGCAGGATCATGGGAGCAGCATCCTTTGTTGAGATCCAGGATTCTACCGGCAGGATCCAGCTGTATGTAAAACGGGATGATATCTGCCCAGGGGAAGATAAAACCCTTTACAATTCGGTTTTTAAGAAATTACTTGATATCGGGGATATCATTGGCGTGAAAGGATATGTATTCATCACGCAGATGGGCGAGATCACCCTTCATGTAAAATCGCTGACGCTTCTTTGCAAATCATTACGGCCACTTCCGATAGTGAAAGAAAAGAAAGATACAGTTTTCGATGCATTCACCGATCCTGAACAGCGCTATCGCCAGCGATATGTCGACCTGATCGTGAATCCGCAGGTGCGTGAAATTTTCCAGAAACGCGCTATCCTGATTAATTCCATGCGTTCATTCCTTAATCTCCGGAATTATCTTGAGGTGGAAACCCCTGTCCTCCAACCATTGTATGGAGGCGCAGCAGCGAGGCCTTTTACTACTTTTCACAATGCCCTTGATACAACACTTTACCTGCGTATTGCCAATGAGCTTTACCTCAAACGACTGATCATAGGCGGGTACGATGGTGTTTATGAATTTTCAAAAGATTTTCGCAATGAAGGAATGGACCGGTTTCACAATCCCGAATTCACCCAAATGGAATTATATGTGGCATATAAGGATTATGAGTGGATGATGAACCTGGTGGAAGAAATGGTGGAAAAAATCGCCATTGACCTGCACGGTACCACCGAGATACAGGCAGGAGCAAACCGGATTAATTTCAAACGGCCCTGGAAACGTTTTACCATGTATGAGGTAATTCAGCATTACACCGGGATCGATATTGCCGGGAAAACTGAACAGGAACTGGTTGCCATTGCGAAAAGCTTAAATGTACCAATTAACCCGACCATGGGCAAAGGGAAGATCATCGACCAGATCTTCGGGGAAAAATGTGAACCTAATCTCATCCAACCGACATTTATCACCGATTATCCCCTGGAAATGTCACCCCTGGCAAAAAAACACCGGAGCAAGGTTGGGCTTGTGGAACGGTTCGAAACCATCTGCAACTGCAAGGAGATCTGCAATGCATTCTCAGAACTCAACGATCCCATCGATCAGCGCGAACGGTTCGAAGCACAGCTGGAACTAGGAAAACGCGGGGATATGGAATCGATGGTGCTCGATGAAGATTTTCTGCGTTCACTGGAATTCGGAATGCCGCCGACTGCAGGAATGGGTATTGGCATCGACCGGCTCACCATGATCATGACCAATTCAGCATCCATACAGGATGTATTGTTCTTTCCGCAAATGCGTCCGGAAAAAAGATCTACCTGATCAACAATATCTTTTTTGTGACGGTTTCCTTATCGGTAGTAATTTCCAGGTAATAAAACCCTGAAGGGATATCTCCTGCATTGAAAGTGACATTATAGGTATCCGCAAGCTGTTCAGAATTCACAAGCGTGACAATTTCCCTTCCCAACGTATTCAGGATTTCCAGTTTTACCTTTGTTCTTTCCGGAATCTGGTAATGGATAATCATTGAACCTGTGAATGGATTCGGGTAGTCGTAAATAAACAATGATTCTGCTTTTCCGGAAACCGCAGGAATACCGTTGTAAAGTTCGCTGTTAACCATTAGGATCACACGGTGGGTGCCGAGTTCGCTTACAACATTCATAGTATCGATCCAGTATTCCGGAGTATCCTTATAAACGGGTATCGGGAATTGCACGTGTACATATTCGGAATCACCCGGGTTCATCATGTGCGGAAAACTGGTTACCGAAAGGGAATCAACCCACCACCCTGTTTTGCCCGACTGCTGCACAGTATCCAGGTTGATGCCTGTCATTGTGAAATTATACAGCCGGGTTGCTTTTCCTTCAAAGAGATCTACCATAGTCCGGAACCAGAGTGTATCCGGGATCGCGGTAATGTCGGTATAAACAGCAGTAAAAGAAAACGGATCGGCGGGACCCATGAAAGGCATGGTGGCGTTATGTCCCGATTTGTCGGCAGCATAAAGATAATAATGAATGACGCTTCCTGAAGGCTGTTTCGGGATCAGGCCGGTATAGTGGAAACCAGAAGTATTCACCATGTTTATCTTTTGATAATTCCCTGAATTGACCTGGTACCATATCAGCACCGAATCATTATACACAGCTGAATCGCTGCAAGGGATAAGCTCGGCGGTAAGGAGGAAATTATCCTGGGCCGGCTGGTTTCCGGTAAGCGGGATATGATGAATATAAAGTTGCCCGAGATCGGCAATGCCCATGGTGCGGCAATGCAGGGCATCGGTGGAGACCCAGGGAGCAGAAGAAGCCCCAAGGATGCCGATGACCTGATATCCCGGCATGGCAGACTGATAGGCGGCAACGGCGCTGTCGTCCCAACTTGAATTCATAATAGGGACAAAAACTTTATTGTTCAGGATCAGTGAATTGGTATAAGGCTGATCATTGGGGGTATTCACGCGGAAAACACGGTAGTTATAACCATAGGAACAAAGCGTGTTAGCATAATAATTTGCAGTAGCCTCAATCTCGGAATACTGCGGATTTGAAGTAGGAACTTTCCGGATCAGGATCTTGTCGGGTGCCAGGTATTTCCCCCAGCAATCAATATGATTGATATAAGTACCATTGGGATCAGGTACAACCAGGTAAGGATCTACGCCGAGGTAATCGTGAATCTGTTTTGCTATGGAATCATGAGTCTGAGTGGGGTTCTCATCCCATACCAGGGTAGTGGAGGTAGCGATTCCCATACCGTCGGACATATAGTTTCCACCGGTATGAATGATATTCATCCCGAACCAGGGAATTCCAAGCATTTCTGCCACCTGTTTCGGAATTGAGTCATCGTGGGGGCGGGGCCGGTTATAAGGGAAATCAATGATTCCGATATGATTGCTGCTGTCAGATTCAAACCAGGGCCCATAATCCCTTGTCCAATAGGAATCAGTTGGCGCCAGGAGGAAATTGCAATGAGCCATATTGACCCCTGCGGCCTGGTATTGGCTGGTGACTGTACCCTGCTGGGTGGAATTGAGGACAATGGTGGTGACCATGACATCCGTGGCCATATCCTTGATCAGGTCGATCGGGATGCCAAAAGGATAACGAACCAATACCCCTTGCATCTTGTCAAATTCTGCAACATTGCGCACGGGGCTAATAGGAGGAGGCGTTTTAACGAAGTCAAGTCCAACCTCGTTTTTATGCAGCATTTCTTCGGCAGAAAGCCAGTGACCATATTGCCAGGGTTCCAGTTTCTTTTCCTGCGCGGAGGCCCGGATCGCTAAAAGAAAGAAAATTAAAATAAGAAAATAAAATTTTTGCATTAGGGATCGATTTGGAAAACAAAGATAGAACATATCTACGATTAGACGATTTACGATTTACGATTAATCGAAAATTATCTTCGTAAATTTATTCGTAAATCGAAAATCTGAAAATCGTAAATTTTTTTAAAACTGGTAATAACTTCTATGTGAAAAAATCCCATAATACAACCAGGTATGTATTTTTGCTGATTATTTCTCACAAATGAACAGGAAAGTCCGTGCTGCCCGGTTGTCGGTTCTCTCCAACTCCCTATTGATCGCAATAAAAGTGATCGTGGGAATTCTGAGTGGGTCCGTCAGCATTCTTTCGGAAGCCATTCATTCTTTCATGGATCTGCTGGCAGCCCTTATTTCATTTTTTTCCGTGAGGATCTCGGATACTCCTGCCGATGAGCGGCATCCTTATGGTCATGGGAAATTCGAAAACATCTCCGGTGTCATTGAAGCCATCCTGATCTTTATTGCATCGGGATGGATCATTTTTGAAGCTGTAAGAAAAATACTTCATCCCTATGCGATTGAAAAGATCGGCCTGGGTATTATTATTATGGTCATTTCGGCAGCAGTGAATTTTTTTATTTCCCGGAGATTATACAAAGTAGCAAAATTAACCAATTCCATTGCGTTAGAAGCGGATGCACTTCACCTGAAGGTGGATGTCTATACCTCATTAGGTGTTGCAGCAGGACTATTACTGATGCTGGTCCTGGGTTATTTCATCAAAAGCCCGCTGATCCATTATCTTGATCCGGTCATTGCCATCCTGGTCGCCCTGCTGATCTTGCGGGAATCCTTCATTTTATTTAAAAAAGCTTATGCTCCCCTGCTGGATGAAGCCCTTTCGGAAGAAGAGGTAAAAGACATAAAAACCCTTATCGACAGGTATTGTTCCGAAACGGTCAATTACCATGGGCTGCGTACACGAAAAGCAGGGAATTACCGGTATGTGGATTTTCACCTGAATGTCCCGGCCGGGATGAACGTAAAAGAAGCTCATGATCTCTGCGATACCATCGAAGAAGCGATAAAAAACACGCTGGATCAAACTGAGGTAACGATCCATGTGGAAATTATGTAAGCCTTGTTATTTATCTCTTCCGCGTTATCTGTTCTTTGATTAACAACAGAATGTTAATCAATTTTTTCCTGCCTGTCAACTTGTATAGGTTTATCTCCTAACTTTGCAAATAGCTGTTTTAAAAACGATTTATTCCGCTTTTATGGCTGAGAGGAAAATCCTGATCCTGTTATTATTTTTTTTATCACCTTTTCTTCGGGCACAAGATCCCGTTCAACCCGATTCCGTTAATATAAAAAAATCCTTTGTGGAAGACGATCCTGTTGCTTCTATGCTCGACAGCCTTGCACGCCTGAAAATATTTGAAAATTCCAAATTCCTGAAAACCGATGCCGACGAGAATTCAGACACTTACAACACCGGTGAGGTCCCTTATTTTTCTGATTCCGTTTACCGGGAAAGGATCACGGGAATGAGCCTTCAATCGCCTTTCGAGTATGTTTATAATGCCGATGTCAGAAAATTCATCGACCTCTACGCTTATAAAAAAAGAGGACTGACCTCACGTATCCTCGGGTTGTCGCAAATCTATTTCCCTTTATTTGAAGAACAACTCGACAAATACAACATGCCGCTTGAACTGAAATACCTGGCGGTAATCGAGTCGGCTCTCAACCCTGTGGCCAATTCCCGTGCAGGCGCAAAAGGATTATGGCAGTTTATGTATGGGACGGGGAAAGTTTATGGATTAAAAATTTCCTCTTATACCGACGACCGCTTTGATCCCGTCAAATCTACTGTTGCCGCCTGCCAACACCTCACCGATCTTTATGATATTTACGGAAACTGGTCACTGGCGCTGGCTGCTTACAATTCAGGCGCCGGGAATGTGAACAAAGCCATACGGAGGGCAGGCGGGGCCAAGAACTTCTGGATTATTCAAAAGTACCTTCCGAGGGAAACCCGTTCATATGTTCCGGCTTTCATCGCGGCAAGCTATGTCATGACCTATGCTTCCGAACACCGGATCACCCCTGTTGACCCGGGAATCCTGTTCTATGAAATAGATACAGTAACAGTGAAGAACCCGTTAACCTTTGACCAGATCTCGGAAATGCTAAAAATCCCTTATGAAGAAGTCCAGTTCCTGAACCCGGCATTCAAACAGGGCGTTATCCCAGCAACTTCCGAAACACCCTATAAATTAAGGTTACGGAAAAAACACATCGGCGATTTCATCAACAATGAAACTGCCCTGTATGCTTATAAGACCAAAGCAGGAATTCAGAAAGATTCACTGATGATGCTGGCGTTGAGAAACAATCGTGAAACCATTGAATACCGGGTAAAGAGCGGGGAAACTATGGCAGGAATTGCGAAAAAATTCCACATGAGTACTTCTGAGCTGAAATCCCTGAACAGTTTAAAGAAAAACTATATCAGGCCGAGACAACGCCTCCTGGTCTATAATGGCCCGGTAAAATCAAAATTCCCTGAAAGCGTTGAACCGGCAAAATCTTCCTCTGTCATTGCCAATACAGAGCCAGAAAAGGAAACCCCTCTTCCGTCTTCATCAAACGCCATTATTTATACAGTAAAGCAAGGCGAATGCATGGCACTCGTCGCCCAGAAACATGGCTGTACCGTTGAGAACCTGATGACCTGGAATAACCTGAAAAACCAGAACCTCCTGGTCGGACAAAAACTAAAAATTCATTCTTCCTCAGGGGAAACGACCTCTTTCACTGAAACCAAGGCCAAAACAATTTCCCATCCTGCCGATACAAATGCCAAAACTACCCCCAAGCCAAAAGCAAGATATATTTGGTATACCGTCCAGTCAGGGGATAATCTATGGGATATCGCTGAAAAATACGATGCAACTGTTTCCGCGATAAAAACCCTGAATAATATCAAAAATACCCAACGTATCCAAGCAGGACAGAAGATCAAAATAGAACCGGGGAAATAAGTAAAGTACGATCTACGAAGTACGAATTACGATTGATTGATTTTAGATTTGGCACGTCCTTGCGCATTTAATTATCTCATCATCCGTCGCAGCATTATTATCAATAACCAGGTCATAATCGAAAGATACGGATTGAGCACGTTTATTTATTTCAATTATTTTATCATCCGATACGGCGATATGTTGAGATTGGTCCCTGCTTTTGATCCTCTTTAAACATAGATCCGGATCTGCTTCGATCTTTACCAGTTTTACTGAATAGTCTTTCTTTAATCTGAAAATCATTTCTTTGAACTGCAAAGCAGATACGAAGCAATCAGCCATTTTCGCAACGGGATATGGCTGTCCTCAAAAATCGTTCCGACCGTGACTGTAAATTCTTTGTTGCACTCCGCGCAGCGGTGAAGTCCGCG
>JBEKST010000109.1:0-9397 GCA_049516815.1 Bacteroidales bacterium
CTTTTTTGAGATCATGGCCTGCCCGGGCGGATGCCTTGGCGGTGGAGGACAACCCATTCCGACCAATCGCGAGATCCGGTCGAAACGTAAAGCTGCAATCTATGAAGAAGATATGGGAATGCCCATTCGTAAATCTCATGAGAACCCTGAAGTTGCTGAAATCTACAAGGAATTCCTCGGAACACCCAATGGGCATAAATCACATGAATTACTCCATACGCACTACACTCCCAGAAAGAGGTACTAACATTTACTTCTCAAAAATGAAAGGCTGCTCCCCCATAAGCAGCCTTTTTTTATGACATTATAATAGGGTAGCTTTTACTGATGCTGGATGCTGGATGTTGGATGCTGGATGCTGGATGCTGGATGCTGGATGCTGGATGCTGGATGCTGGATGCTGGATGCTGAATTCCGAATTCTGAATTCTGCATCCAGCATTCATAATTCATAATTCATAATTTTTCAGAGTTTATCCGGTTCTTCTTCCTTCTCCGGCGTCTGCTCTTTGATGATGACTCTTTTCCTTATTTGGTGCCTCGTGCCTTGTCCGGGTCGTCCTTCCGGCCTGGGAGAGCGAATGATGATCACCTTCCGGTGATGCTCAAGGAAAGGTTCTTTGTTTAATTCGATGATAATCCGCTTTCCATCTTTTGTATCCTTGATCGAATAACTCTTCACCCTATCCATTGGGATATCCCCAAGCAGGTCATTCAATGATTCTCCTTTGTCTTTAAACATTCGCGGAGTAATTTCTTCATTGAACTCCTCAATCATAGGTTGAGGTGGTTCAGGGACTTCCGGAAAATCAAAATGATAATCATAATTGAAAGCACGTGGACTGAAATTATGCCTGAAGTGCATATTACCTAGTCCTCCCCGTAACCTGAAGGCTTTTTCAGTCAGCCGTTGCACAGAATCCATCATTCCGCTGTCGGGAATCATCATCTCATTCATTTCAACCTGAAGATCTTTCATCTGATCACCCAGGTCTTTGAACCGCATTTCAAAATCTTTCATCATATCCTTCATCTCACCGGGCTTCAGCCTTCGATCCAGGTTGATGGTGGTATCAAATTCCTGTCTTTTTCCATTCTTGTCTTCAACGATTTTAGCTATAATTTTAACCTTTTTATCCCCTTTCATCTTTGTGGTATCCTGGGAAAAACCCGGCCGGGTAATAAAGATGGTTAATGCGATGGACAGTCCGAAAATTGTGAGAATGTCCCTGAAATGATTTTTTATGATCATAGAGCCTCCGATTTTTATTGCAAATCTATAGGAAATCAGGCATGTAAAAAGTTAATGTTCCGTTAAATATGGTGAATGAATGGTTAATATTTACAACGACACCAATTCATTTTTATAAATTTGATGCAGAAATTGTCGGAAGGAAAATTCAATTGCAGTTTACCGGTTAAAGCAAGTTTTTCTTTTCCTGAATTGATCCGGAATGAAGAAGAAAGTATTGAATGTCATCATCGCATTTATCTGCATCTCGCTTGCCGGGATCGTAGCCGTTCAGTATTTCTGGATTCACAATGCCATCCAGGTAAAAGAAGCCCAGTTTAACCGGAGCGTAAATGAAGCGTTGGGTTCAGTTGTGAATAAGCTGGAAACCCGGGAAGATATTGTATTCTTAAAGAAGAACCTTGTCAGTGACAGCATTCATGGACTTGTCCAGGCTTTTGCAAAGGATCCTATCCTGGCTCTTAATGATAAACTGGATTCCCTGTTAAGGAGTGATGAGAACATCCGTCCTCCTTTTCCCCGGGGCCGTCAACCTTTTCCGGAAATGCTTTTTAATGAGAATCTGAATGCTAACATTATTGACATTGACACTTTTATCAGTCAAACCCGGCATTTTGATATACTCACCCGGGATTTCCCGAATGGTTTTACCATCGAGTGGAATGCAGAATTTAACAAAGACCGGTTGGATTCTATCATGCTCGCAAACAGGCAGAGAATCGCATCTGCGCGTCCCCGTAACCTATCGTCAGAATATCATACACCGAAATCAATACGGAGACAAAGAAA
Source organism: Bacteroidales bacterium (assembly GCA_049516815.1). Classification (GTDB taxonomy): domain Bacteria; phylum Bacteroidota; class Bacteroidia; order Bacteroidales; family FEN-979; genus FEN-979. The sequence continues at coordinate 2,041 of JBEKST010000109.1, forward strand.
AGAGATGTACATGGAGAGCCGGATGTATGCCCCCCCGGAAGAAGATCTTAAAGAACTTTATATCCAGCATAACCTGGAACAAAATCCTTCCGATCCTTCAACGTTTCATGATGATATGAGGATCATCACGAAGAAAGCAAGAAAGATCAAAGATGTCATTCAGAAGATGGCCCGGGAAATGGAAAACAAGCCTCTGCCCATCGAGAAACGGATCAATAGGGAGAACCTGGAGAAGTCATTGTCGAAAGCCCTTGCCGACAAAGATATCAACAGCGCTTATGAATATGCCGTGATCACCTCAAGCCCGGGAAATAATAAGGTTCCGCTCAGGTCAGGTGGGTTTCAGATTGATAAAAAAAACCAGATCCACCGGGTTTCCCTATTCCCGAATGACATCTTCCGGAAAAACAACTCACTTTTGCTCTATTTCCCGGAACAGAAAAACATTGTTCTCAGGTCACTTTCCGGGTTGATGCTGGTATCGGTTTTCTTCACGCTGATCGTCATCCTCTCTTCCATTCTCGGTATTATTACCATGCTTCGCCAGAAGAAAATTTCCGATATCAAAACGGATTTTATCAACAATATGACCCATGAATTCAAAACGCCCATCGCTACCATTTCTATTGCAGTTGATTCGATCAATAATCCAAAAGTGATCGATGTACCGGAACAGATAAAATCGTTCACCCGCATCATTAAAGAGGAGAACAACCGGATGAATGCACGGGTAGAGCAGGTTTTACAGATGGCACTGCTCGACAGCAGTGAATTCAGGTTGGACCTTAAACCGGTTGATGTCAATGCCCTGGTAGTAAAAGTTGCCGGCAACATCCGCCTGCAGGTTGAGAACAGGGAAGGACGGCTGGAACTTCAGCCCGGCGCTTTGAATTCAATGGTCGAAGCCGACGAGATCCATCTTTCCAATGTGATCATGAACCTTCTCGACAATGCAAATAAATATTCTCCCGGTAAGCCTGAGATCAGGGTGGCTACAGCTAACCGGGGATCATCGGTGGTGATGACGGTGGAAGACAAAGGGATCGGGATGAATACGGAAACAAAACGCAAGATCTTTGAAAAGTTCTATCGTTTGACTACCGGAAATATTCATAATGTAAAGGGATTCGGCCTGGGACTTAGCTATGCCCGTGCCATCATACTTGCACATAAAGGTGAGATCAAGGTGAGTAGTGAGGTTGGGAAAGGTAGTACTTTTGAGGTAAGTTTACCAGTTATGAATGGCGAAAGGTGAACTGGTGAACTGGTGAACTGGTGAACTGGTGAACTGGTGAACTGGTGAACTGGTGAACTGGTGAACTGGTGAACAATTAAGATCATTATGAACTTTATAAACTTTATGAACTTATTGATTCAATGGTTAAGAAAGTAAAAATCCTGTTGGTGGAAGACGATCCGAATTTCGGTTCGATTCTGAAATCATACCTTGAATTGGCAGACTATGAGGTCATCCTTAAGACAGACGGGAAGCAGGGATTAGGAGCATTTAAGACCTATTCCTTTGATCTTTGCATCCTCGATATCATGATGCCGGAGATGGATGGCTTTACGCTGGCAAAGGAAATCCGGAAGATGAACAGCAGGACACCACTCATTTTCCTTACGGCAAAGACCCTGAAAGAAGATGTACTGGAAGGATTCCGCATCGGCGCTGATGACTATCTTACCAAGCCATTCGATTCGGAAGTATTGCTTTATAAGATCGCCGCCATCCTTAAGCGGAATGCCATGATCACTGAATCTGCTGATAACCCTGTTTCTTACGAGGTAGGCGCTTTTCATTTTGATTGTCGTTTGCGAACCCTGAAACTGGGCAAGAATTCCCAAACCCTGTCACCCAAGGAATCCGAGCTCCTGAAAATGCTATGCGGCGCAAAAGACGGGATCCTGACCCGTCATGATGCCCTGCGGCAGATTTGGGGAAAAGAAGATTATTTCACCACCCGCAGCATGGATGTCTTCATGGCCCGCTTGCGGAAATACCTGAAAGCCGATCCATCCGTTGAGATCCTCAACATTCACGGAAATGGATTCAGGATGATTATTAAATAGCGAAGTAGCGAAAGGCGAAATAGTGAAATAATTATCAATTGTCAATTATCCATTGTCAATTATCCATCCTCCAGTTTAAGATTAAAAAGTCCCGGGATTATCGCTACTTTTTTTTATTTTTGTAAAAGCAATAATAACCTGGCTTATCTTGTTTTATCTGTAATAAAAAATAATCCGATTCCTATGAATAAAGTCCGGGGAATATTCCTGCTCCTGTTATTTTTTATTTCAAGCCTTATCTTCGCTCAGAATAAATATTCCAAATCTGCCGATGATGCATTCACTGATCAGCAATTCCTTACTGCGCTGACACGTTACCAGAAGGCCTATTCCAAGGTTAGGAACAACAAAGTTGAACGTGACCGCATCAGCTTCCGTATGGCCGAATGTTACCGTATGATGAACAATATGAAAAAGGCGGAGATTGCTTATAAAAGGCTTGCTACAAGTAAATATGTCAAGACTGACCCTAAAGTTCTCATCTATTATGCTGATGCATTAAAGACCAACGGAAATTATAACGAAGCCATCAATCAATACAAGGCATACCTTGAAAAAGTGCCCAAAGATGCCCGCGCACAAAGAGGTGTCGAGACCTGCAACCAGGCCATGGAATGGATCAAGAATCCAGGTAAATATGAGGTAAAATGGGAGAAGAAGATCAACGGAAAGGATGATGATTATGCTCCGGCATACGCAGATAAAACGCATAATTCGATCATCTTCACTTCCGATCGTGGAACTGCCAACGGAAAGGATATTGATAATTGGACAGGAAAGCGCTTTTCCGACCTTTTCCTTGCCCGTAAAGACCGTAAAGGCGACTGGAATACACCCATCCCGGCTGATGCAACAGAGACAGTCAACACCAGTGCAAATGATGGCGTTGCAAGGTTCAACAGCCGCTTCACAACGATGTATTTTACCCGTTGCTGGAACGAGCCAAAAAAGAAAAACGGCTGTGCTATTTTAAAAGTCAACCGTACGGGGAACACCTCCTGGGGTGATGTGGAGTGGCTGGCACTCGCGGGTGACAGTTCTACCGTGATCGGGCATCCAACGGTGACCAACGATGAGAACACCATTTATTTCTCTGCAGATCTTCCGGGAGGATATGGAGGAAAAGATATATGGATGGCTACACGCAAGGGAAAGACAAAAGCAGGCGGTTACACCCGGCCTGAAAACCTCGGTCCGGAGATCAATACACCGGGAGATGAATTATTTCCATTCATCCGCGATGATAGTATCCTTTATTTTTCATCCAATGGGCTTCCGGGAATGGGCGGTCAGGATATTTTCCGTTCAGTGAGGGTAGACGGGAAATGGACAAAACCGGAAAATATGAAATACCCGATCAACTCACCGGCCGATGATTTCGGGATTGTATTCAACCCCGATGAACCGGAAGAGGGATATTTCAGTTCCAACCGCTCCGGCGGTAAAGGCGGAGATGACATCTATTCATTCGTCGTTCCACCTTTGTTATTCACCCTCGAAGGAACTGTCACTGACGACCGTACGCTCCAACCTGTGCAGGGCGCACTCGTCAAACTGAACGGCACTAATGGAAAAACGTTGCAATACAATACGGATGAGAAAGGTAAATACAGCTTTAACAAAAACCAGATCGCGCCCAATACTACTTTCGAGATTCTTGTGGTGAAAAAAGATTATTTTAATGAAAAAGGAAAGGAAACTACCGTTGGACTGGAAAAGAGCAAGGACCTTACACGGAATTTCGTTATGAAGCCTATTCCGAAAAAGCCGGTGGTGCTGCCCGATATCCTCTATGACCTCGATAAGTACGATCTCAAGCCTCAGTTCCAGGATTCGCTGCAGGGACTTATTTCCACGCTCGATGCAAATGAGAACATCGCTATCGAACTTGCTTCACACACCGACACCCGTGGATCGGATGAGCTTAACGATGTTCTCTCGCAACGGCGTGCCCAATCAGTTGTGGACTATCTTATCACCCGTGGCATCGACCCCGACCGGCTGACAGCAAAAGGATATGGAAAGAGGGTTCCGAGAGTGCTGACGAAAGACATCACCAAAGACGGCATCCTTTTTAAAACCGGAACCGTTATCACCGATTCCCTAATCAATATGTTTACGACTACCCAGGAAAAAGAAGCAGCACATGCCCTTAACCGCCGTACCGAATTCAGCATTTTACGAAACGACTTCATCCCAAAGCAAATGATCACAAAGGTACCTGCGCCAAAGATCGAAGTCGTGGAGAGCCCGGAAGAAGATGCGTTTACGTTTACAGCAACCAGGGACGGCTTCCAGGCAAACTGCTTCGTGAACGGTATAACTATGCAGTTCGAGTTTAATAAACCGGAAAAAGAATTTTTCATCTCCCCAGATGCAACTATGAAACTGCTGAAAGATGGTTCCATAGATAAAACCGACTTCAAAGGAGATGTGAATAAGATCCTGGGTGCAGGAACCGTTGCTGATAAAGCCGTGATAACCATCAAAGAATTGAAGGTTGGAAAAAATGTCATAAAGAACATTGATGCTACCGTAAATTCAAAGATCAAGCAGGATATTGCCTTTGGTGATAATACCCTGGTGAAATTCGGCGCTTATTCTATCTATGATAAAGAGAACAAAGTAATCTTTAACAAATAGTTCTTTTCCCAGAACCATCAGATGACGGACCTATCGCGTTACGGGCAGAGAGGCGTTTCTTCTTCGAAAGAAGATGTCCATTCTGCCATACGCGAAATCGGAAAGGGTCTCTATCCAAAAGCTTTCTGTAAGATCATCCCGGATATCGCCGGAAATCATCCGGAATATTGCAATATCATGCATGCCGATGGTGCCGGAACAAAATCTTCCCTTGCTTACCTCTACTGGAAAGAAACCGGTGACCGTTCCGTTTGGAAAGGCATTGCGCAGGATGCCATCGTCATGAACCTGGATGACCTGCTATGTATTGGCGCAACAGACAACATTATGCTCTCTTCCACCATTGGCAGGAACAAAAGGCTCATTTCCGGCGAAGTTATCGGTGATATTATCCATGGAACGGAAGAATTTCTTGCATTGCTGCGGAAATGGGGAATTGGCATCCATTCTACCGGAGGAGAAACCGCGGATGTTGGCGACCTCGTCCGCACCATCACAGTGGATTCAACAGTTTTTGAAAGGATGAAACGCTCTGACGTTATCAATAATGCCAATATCCTAGCAGGTGATGTAATTGTGGGGTTTTCTTCTTCAGGACAAGCAACTTATGAGGACACCTATAACAGTGGGATAGGAAGTAACGGGTTGACTTCGGCCCGGCATGATGTATTGGATCATTTCTATGCTCAAAAATACCCCGAATGTTTCGACGATGGGATCCCACTGGAATTGATCTATACAGGAAATAAAAAGCTTACTGATCCTGTTGATATTCCAGGTATGGATGTTGGTAAAATGATCCTCTCCCCCACCCGCACGTATGCGCCGGTGGTTAAAAAGATCCTCAGCGAACACCGTTCACACATTCATGGAATGGTTCATTGCAGCGGCGGCGGGCAAACCAAGGTGCTTCATTTTATCGAAAAGCTGCATGTCATCAAAGATGATCTTTTCCCTGTTCCGCCTTTGTTTAAGATGATTCAGTCGCAATCAGGAACGCCATGGGAAGAAATGTTCAGGGTATTCAACATGGGCCACAGAATGGAAATCTACCTCCCGGAGAAATTTGCTGAAAGTATTATTGCCATCTCGAAAGAATTCAATGTAGATGCAAAGATCATCGGCCATTGCATAGAATCTTCTTCCCCGAAATTAACAATCATCTCCCCTGTCGGTAGATTTAATTATTGATTATTTTTTCTTTTTCACCACAATAGGCACATTAGGACACAGTAGAAATAGCGAAATGGCAAAATAGCGAAATTATTATTAATCTCAATCCTCCATCCTCTATTCTCCATCCTCTATTTCCGACCTCAGACCTCAGACCTCTGTCATCAAAATTATTCTTAACTTTGCCGCCAATCAGGAGACAGAATGTTAGACAAATTAGAAGCCATAAAACTCAGGTATGACGAGATCGAGCACCAGATGTCAGATCCCGATGTGATGAGCGACATGAAACGATACATCAAGTTGAGTAAAGATTATAAGTCGCTGCAGCCGATCATGGAAGCCTATGAGAAATATAAAAATATCCTGGCCAACATCGATAATGCAAAGAACATCATCCACAATGAAAAGGATGAGGAATTCAGGACACTGGCAAAAGAGGAACTTGACACCATCACACGTGAACGGGATCAATTGGAAGAAGATATCCGGTTGATGCTGGTACCGGTGGATCCGGAAGACGAGAAGAATGCCGTGGTGGAAATCCGTGCCGGAACAGGCGGAGATGAAGCCAGTATCTTTGCCGGCGATCTTTATCGCATGTACAACAAATTCTGTGAGAATCAAGGATGGAAAGTGGAGTTGGTGGATTTTCAGGTTGGAACCGCCGGAGGCTTCAAGGAAATTATTTTTAATGTGATAGGCAATGGCGTTTACGGTCAAATGAAATATGAATCGGGCGTGCACCGTGTGCAACGTGTTCCTCAGACGGAAACGCAGGGGCGAGTCCATACCTCCGCGGCCACAGTGGCTGTGCTGCCTGAAGCAGATGAATTTGACGTCGAAGTCAATCAATCCGATGTAAGGAAGGATATATTCTGTTCTTCTGGCCCGGGCGGACAATCGGTAAATACAACCTATTCAGCTATCCGCCTGACGCACATTCCATCGGGTATCGTAGTAAGCTGCCAGGACGAGAAATCACAGATCAAGAATTTCGAAAAAGCTATGAAGGTGCTTCGTACCCGTTTATATGAAATGGAACACCAGAAGTATCTTGATGAGATCTCGAAAAAAAGAAAAACGATGGTCTCTACTGGCGACCGTTCGGCAAAGATCAGGACATACAACTATCCCCAAAGCCGTGTTACGGATCACCGCATCAACCTTACACTCTACAACCTGCCAGTCATCATGGACGGAGATGTGCGACCCCTTATCGAAGCCCTGCAACTTGCCGAAAACGCCGAACGTCTGAAAGAAGCAGTAAGCTAAACAATAATCATGTACCCAATAAACCTGAATCTACCTCATAATTCATCTTTCCAGATTCATAATTCATAATTAATATGAAGCGATCTGAACTTATTTCAATTATTCGAAAAAAAAGGTCATTTCTCTGTATCGGCCTCGATACCGATCTTTCCAAAATCCCTCAACATCTTCTCAAGTATGAAGATCCGGCGTT
>JBEKST010000110.1:0-9385 GCA_049516815.1 Bacteroidales bacterium
AAGCGTCAGAACATCAAACACAATGTGCTGAACGCAAAGCTACACCAGAAGGAAGCCGAGATCGTGTTAGAAGCAGGTATTGCAGGTACAGTGACCATTGCCACCAACATGGCCGGCCGTGGAACCGATATCAAACTGGGTAAAGGTGTTGTGGAAGCCGGCGGACTTGCCATCATCGGTACAGAACGGCACGAGTCGCGACGTGTCGACCGGCAGTTACGTGGTCGTGCAGGACGCCAGGGCGACCCGGGAAGTTCGCAGTTTTTTGTCAGCCTCGAAGACGACCTGATGCGAATGTTCGGTTCCGACCGGATTGCCAAGATCATGGACCGGATGGGAATACAGGAAGGAGAGGTCATCCAGCATTCCATGATCACAAAATCAATAGAACGGGCACAAAGGAAAGTTGAGGAAAACAATTTCGGCATCCGTAAAAGGCTTCTTGAATATGATGATGTCATGAACATCCAGCGGGATGCCATATATAAAAAACGTCACCACGCCCTCTTTGGCGAACGCCTTGCCGTGGATATCAGCAACATGATCTATGATGTTTGCGAGACTACTGTGCTGGATTACCAGGAAAGAAATGATGTTGAAGGCTTCAAAATTGAACTCCTGCGTGAATTTGCAACCGATTCGCCCTTCGGGGAAAATGATTTCCAATCGCTCGATACTTCGGAACTTTCCAACAGGCTGTACGAACATGTCTACAAGCAGTATAAAGCAAAGAATGAAGCGATCTCAAAGAAGACCTTCCCAATTATCAAGCAGGTTTTTGAAAATGAAACCCAATATGAGAATATCGCCATCCCGGTTACCGATGGCTTGAAGACCTTGCAGGTCATAACTAATATCCGCAAGGCCATTGAAGATAAAGGGAAGGAAGTGCCATTATCCATCGAAAAGGGAATTGTGCTGATGATGATCGATAATGCATGGAAAGAACATCTGCGGGAGATGGACGACCTGAAACAGTCGGTTCAGAATGCAGCCTATGAACAGAAAGATCCTTTGCTGATCTATAAGTTCGAATCGTTTGAACTGTTTAAATCAATGGTCCAGCGAACGAACAAGGAAATCATTTCTTTCCTGATTAAGGCAGATGTTCCGATCCAGGTCGATAATGTACAGGAAGCGCAAAGGCCAAAGAAAATGGACCGCAGCCGCTTAAGGGAAGAACGCTCGGACTTGCTGTCGCAAGCCAATTCGAATACACAGGAAAAAACGAAACCGCAGCCCGTGCATGTTGAGAAGAAAGTAGGACGAAACGATCCTTGTCCATGCGGAAGCGGGAAAAAGTACAAGAATTGCCATGGGGTGGGTCAATAACGAAGTATGAAGTACAATTTACGATTTAACTTAACACTTAGCACTTAACACTTAACACTTCTTTGGTATGAAACTCAAAAGGATCCTGTTAAAATTGAGCGGAGAATCGTTGCAGGGAGATCAGCAATACGGGTTCGACCCGGAAAGGCTGATGGATTATGCGACAGAAATAAAAGCTGCCGTAGATGAAAAGATCCAGGTAGCCATTGTGATAGGAGGAGGCAATATCTTCCGGGGTCTCCAGGGAACAACCGGAGGCACCGACCGCGTTCAGGGTGACTATATGGGCATGCTCGCCACCGTGATCAACAGCATGGCCTTACAGGATGCCTTTAACAGACTGGAAATCCGATCAAAAGTGCTCTCAGGACTGGCCATCGACCCTGTTTGTGAACACATGAGCAGCGCTAAAGCAATCGAATTGTTAGATAAAGGTTTTGTAGTCATCATCGCAGGAGGCACTGGTAATCCTTATTTCACAACAGATACTGCTTCTGCTTTGCGTGCTCTCGAGATCAAAGCCGATGCCATCCTGAAAGGTACCCGTGTGGACGGAGTTTACTCTGCAGATCCCGAAAAAGATCCAAATGCAGTAAAATACGATTCACTTTCTTTTGATGAAGCATATGATAAGGGATTGAAGATCATGGATCTGACAGCATTCACACTTTGTCGTGAGAACCATCTGCCTGTACTCGTATTCAATATGAATGTGAAAGGAAACCTATTCAAAATCATTAGGGGGGATAAAATTGGAACTATCGTACAATAAACAATTGACAATTGATAATTGATAATTGATAATACAACGACTAAGCAACTAAACAGCTCGTCAACTCGTCAATTCATCAGCTCATCAACTAAGTATTAAACAACATGCACGAAGAGATAGAATTTACCCTTGAAGAAGCCAGGGAAGGAATGCACAATGCGGTTCTTCATTTAGAAAAAGAACTCCAGAAAATCCGTGCAGGGAAAGCAAGTCCACAGATGCTGGAAGGGGTCAGAATTGATTATTACGGCACGCTGACACCCATCGATCAGACCTCTAACATCAGTACACCGGATGCCCGCCAGATCATTGTTCAGCCTTGGGATAAAAGTATGCTGGGGTTGATCGAAAAAGCCATTCTTGCTGCCAACCTCGGGTTTAACCCAAAAAATGAAGGCGAGATCCTGCGCATCGTTGTTCCTGCATTGACCGAAGAGCGGCGCAGGGAATTGGTCAGGAAAGCAAAATCTGAAGCGGAAAATGCAAAGATCAGCATACGTAACATTCGTCGCATTGCCAATGAAACTGCAAAGAAACTTAAGAAAGACGGAATTCCTGAAGATGAGGTGGATAAGCTGGAAGAAGATATTCAGAAGATAACCGACGAACATATCGTTAAAGTTGATAAGATCCTGGAAGGAAAAGAGAAGGATATTTTAACTGTTTAATTGACAATTGATAATGGATAATTGATAATTGGCATTATCACACGAATAACTCATCTCAAACTCACGCATCCAGCATCCAGCATCCAGCATCTAGAACACCGCAATCTCATCTGCAAATAACCAACAAGGTTCACCTTTACCTTCATGCCAAGGCGGGCAGACACCCGTATTTTTGGCACGCACACGCACATACCGGGCAGGCGTGCCGGGAAAAGTCTGGGAAAATTGCTTGATCACACTGGTTTCGGTCTTTTTCGGGTCCTGGTTAAGCTGTTCATTGATGGAATGAAATTTTTTCCCGTTGGCTGATAAAGAGAAGGTTACCGAATCGGGGAAAAAGATCCAACTTTTATTGTTTTGCAGGAAAGTGATGAAAACAGTCCTTACCGGTTGAATACTTCCAAGATCGATGACCACGTCCAGATTATTACCCAGGAATCCCTGCCAGTTCCCCTCGTGGAAATCAACGGTTCCCCGCAACCCGTCTATCAATGCTTCATCTCCGCCACCGGTATACCGGTTACTGTATGGTTCCAGGTACCGGATTTTTTTCCCGATAGCATTGTGGTAGATGAACGTACGTCCTGTAAGTTCCATTACCTTTCCATCGCGGAGCAATCCTGCTTTAATATAAGCGTTTTTATTGATCTCAAAAGCCCCATTGTAAACCGGAGAAGTTGGAGTCGGGTCATTTCCATTGACGGTGTAAACGATAGGAGTCCCGGGTTGTTCTGATTCCAACCTGCATTTCAGTGAATGGCTGTCTTTGTCAAAATAGGTGCTGATATCAATTTTATCCGAACCTTTACAATAGTTGACATGAAGAAAATCCAGCCTCCGGAATTCCGGTTCCAGCCGTGACCTGAAATTATTCCATTTTTTCAGGTTTTTCGGCGTCCAGTCCACTTCGGCAAGTGCGATCATCCGGGGTATTGCCATGTATTCAGCATATTCGGGGGTCGGGATGTATTCTGTCCAAACATTTCCCTGAGCCCCAAGAATGAATTTTGATTGTTCTTTCGTCAATTCGCCGGGAACCGGATCATAGGAATACACTTTCTTCAGGGTGGTGTACCCGCCAATAGCTTTAGGTTCTGTTTTCGGATTGGCCTGGTAATGATCGAAATAACAAAAAGAACCGGGAGTCATCACTACATCATGGCCCTGGCTTGCAGCTGCAATACCGCCTTCGAGCCCGCGCCATGACATTACGGTTGCTTCCGGTGCCAGTCCGCCTTCCAGGATCTCGTCCCATCCGATCAGCTTGCGGTCCTTAGAGACCAGGAACTTTTCGATGCGTTTGATAAAATAGCTTTGCAACTCCTTCTCATCTTTCAGCCCTTCGGCCCTGATCCGGGCCTGACATTTCGGGCACTCCTTCCACCGGGTTTTAGCTGCCTCGTCACCGCCGATATGAATGTATTTTGATGGGAAAAGACTGATAACCTCTGTAAGCACATCTTCCAGGAATGTAAAGGTCGAATCATTTCCTGCACAGAGAATGTCGGTATTCGGCCAGTAGCTTCCAGGAGGGACGGTAAATGGTCCGCCGGTACAGGAAAATTGCGGATAAGCTGCAAGCACTTCCACTGAATGTGCCGGCATCTCGATCTCGGGGATGATCGTTACATACCTTTTCTTTGCATACTCAACCACTTCCCTGATCTCATCCTGGGTGTAATATCCGCCGTAATTGGCTCTCTCTCCGGCCTGTTGGGAGGGGCGTTCTGCCCAGGGCAGGTTTTCCCGGTCGACATGCCATGCTGCGGTCTCCATTAGTTTCGGGTATTTCTTGATCTCGATCCTCCAGCCATTGTCATCCGTAAGATGCCAGTGGAAGGTGTTCAACTTAAATGAAGCAATAAGATCGATATATTTCAGGATGAATTCCTTTGGAAAGAAATGACGGGAGACATCAAGGTGCATTCCCCGGTAAGGAAACCTCGGATGATCCCGGATTGCAAGGCAGGGAATACTCCAGTTATTGCCCGGCTGCAGCATTTTAGATGCGAATATTTCGGGAGGAAGCAACTGAAGAAGGGTTTGCATGCCATAAAACAGCCCGGCGCCGCTTCCTCCTTCAATGATAATGTTGTTTTTGGAGACAGTCAGTACATAACCCTCTGCAGGAATATGGCCATCTTTCTTAATGCTGAAAATGATGCCAGGGATGTTCCGATAATTCCTGGTTACGCCAAGTGCAGTCAGGACAGGCCCGCCTGCCATCTGGAGGTGTCCTGCAAACAACCTGGCGGTATTCATGGCTTCTTCATCACCGGCGTTAAATAGCAAAGCAGTGCGGTCGCTGATGAAAAAACTGCCGGTTCCCATTTTTAGCTTTACGGGTTTCGGGATAATGGAAACGTCCTGATTTCCTGCCATTCCTGACAGGAAGAACGTAATAATAAGGAGGATGGAGGTAATGATTTTTTTTAACATAAAGATGTTCATTTTCAGTGATCAAACTTACAGGTTTTTTGGTTAGGTTTGGTTGTAAATTTTTTTCTGGGATAAGGTAAGCCCAGACAAGCAAAAGAGTTGTATAAAATTAACACGGCAGCCGCCGAATTCGGTATAAATTATTATATTTGAATGTTTATTATAATCAGAGTTGAAAAACGAAAAACTGACGCGGAAAGAAATCATTGATATCCGGCTTAAACAAGCTGGATGGAATGTCATTGACCGAACTCAGGTTATTGAAGAATTTGATATTATTGTTGATCCCAATCTTGCTAAAGAAGAACCAACCCCTTATGCAGGACACCAATACAGCGATTATGTTTTATTGGGCAAAGAAGGCAAACCTATGGCAGTTGTTGAAGCTAAAAAGACCTCTGTTGATGCTGCTATTGGACGAGAACAAGCAAAACAATATTGCTATAATATTCAAACAACCAAAGGCGGACAACTTCCTTTTTGCTTCTATACTAATGGACATGACATTTATTTTTGGGATTTAGAAAATTACCCACCAAAAAAGGTTTATGGCTTTCCAACTCGTGACGACCTTGAAAGATATTCGTACATCCGTAAAGCAAGAAAAACTTTAGCAGGTGAGCTCATTAATACAAAAACTGCAGGACGGGATTATCAAATTCGGTCTATTCGTGCAGTGATGGAGGCTATTGAAAAACGGAAACGCAAGTTTTTATTGGTAATGGCAACTGGAACAGGCAAGACAAGGACTTGCATTGCTTTGATTGATGCATTGATGAGAGCAGGATGGGCTGAAAAAACTTTATTTTTAGTCGATCGAATTGCTTTGCGTGACCAAGCCTTGGAAGCATTCAAAGAGTATCTGCCTAATGAGCCAAGATGGCCAAAACAAGGTGAAAAAGAAATTGCAGCAGACAGACGGATTTATATTTCGACTTATCCGACAATGTTAAACATTATCCGTGATGAGAAAAGAACATTATCTCCTCATTTCTTTGACGTGGTGATAGTGGATGAAAGTCACCGGAGTATTTACAACACTTATCAAGAAATTCTTGATTACTTCAATACAATTACACTCGGATTGACAGCAACGCCAACCGATGTAATTGACCATAACACTTTTCAGTTGTTTGAATGTGAAGAAGGTGTCCCAACTTTTGCTTATTCTTATGATGAAGCAGTAAATCATATTCCGCCTTACCTGTGCAATTTTCAGGTAATGAAAATAAAAACCAAATTTCAGGATGAAGGAATAAACAAACGGACAATTTCTCTGGAAGACCAGCAGAAATTGATTTTGGAAGGAAAGGAAATTGAAGAAATCAATTACGAAGGAACCGAAATTGAAAAGAAAGTAATTAATCGAGGCACAAACGCATTGATAGTCCGTGAGTTTATGGAAGAATCTATCAAAGACAGCAACGGTGTTTTGCCCGGAAAAACAATTTTCTTTTGTATAAGCAAAGCACATGCGAGACGAATGGAAGAGATCTTCGATTCGTTATATCCTGAATACAAAGGCGAATTAGCTAAAGTTCTGGTAAGTGAAGACACTCGTGTATATGGCAAGGGTGGTCTTCTTGATCAATTTACACATAATGATATGCCTCGTGTTGCTTTGAGTGTGGATATGCTTGACACAGGTATAGATATCAGAGAATTAACAAATCTTGTTTTTGCGAAGCCAGTCTATAGCTACACAAAGTTTTGGCAAATGATTGGTAGAGGAACTCGATTGCTTGAAATCGAGAAAGTAAAACATTGGTGTACAAAGAAAGATGAATTCCTTATTTTGGATTGCTGGGACAATTTTGAATATTTTAAACTTTATCCCAGAGGAAAAGAATTAAAACCTCAAATCCCTTTACCTGTAAGATTATTCGGGTTACGTTTAGAAAAAATAGAAAAAGCGATTGAATTAATTAATGAAGATGTAGCCAATAAGGAAATTCAAAACATTAAAAAGCAAATTGCAACTCTCCCTTTAAACTCTATAGTGATAATGGAGATAAAGTATGAATTACAACGATTGGAAGATGATAATTTCTGGAATCATTTGACAGAAGACAAACTGGAATTTCTGAAATCTGTTGTGAAACCATTATTCAGGACAGTTGCTGATACAGATTATAAAGCAATGCGGTTTGAAAAAGATATTGTTGAAGTTTCACTGGCACTTCTTTCATCTCAAAATGACAAATTCGAGACACTGAAAGAAAGCATCATTGAGGAAATAGGAGAACTACCTCTAAGTATAAATATAGTTGCAAATGAAGAACAACTAATAAGAAAAGCTCAAACAAATCATTATTGGACAACTATCATAGAGGAAAAATTCGACGAACTTATTCAAAAGATTGCACCTCTCATGAAATATCGTGAATCAGTTATTCCACTTAGACCAGCTAAATTCGATTTAAAAGACATTGTCAGTGCAAAGGAATTTATCGAATTTGGCCCTGAGCACGAAGCATTGAGTATTGCTAAGTATAGGGTATTGGTGGAGCGAAAAGTAAATGAACTAATTTTTGCAAATCCAATATTGCAAAAAATAAAAAATGGAAACGAAATTACTAAAGAGGAAACAGAGCAACTGGCTGAAGAATTACAGAATGAACATCCCCATATTACAGTTGATTTGCTCCGAAGGGTTTATAATCATCGGAAAGCCATCTTTATTCAATTTATCAAACATATATTAGGTATAGAGATTTTACAATCGTTTCCCGAAACAGTGTCGATAGCTTTTGATGACTTTATTTCAGATCACTCTTATCTTTCCAGCCGTCAATTACAGTTCTTAGATTTACTTCGCAAGTATATAATTGAAAACGGAGAATTAACGAGAAAAAATCTTATTGAATCACCATTTACTTTTCTTCACCCTGAGGGTATCAGGGGAGTTTTTAATCCTAATGAGATTGATGAAATATTAAAATTTACTAAAAAATTAATCGCAGCCTAATATGTTACAAAACAACTCAAACATAAAATCGCTTATAGATAAACTTTGGAACAATTTCTGGAGCGGTGGAATAAGCAATCCACTTACAGCCATTGAGCAGATAACCTATTTAATCTTCATGAAACGTTTGGACGATTTGGAAACCAAACGAGAAAGAGATGCTGAATTTATAGGAGAAAAATATACTTCTCGGTTCACTGGTAAGTTCAAAATACCTGGTAGTAAAGAAGAAGATGAAGGTATTGATAAAAGTGAGTTGCGTTGGAGCAACTTTAAACGCTTACCAGCCAATGAAATGCTGCTTCATGTTCAAACAAAAGTTTTTCCATTTTTAAAAGAATTGAATGGGGGTACTTCTCCTTTTACGAAGCATATGGCTAATGCCGTTTTTATTATGCCAAAAGCATCTTTACTGGTGGAAGCAATTAACATCATCGAACAACTTTTTAAAGAGATCGAAAAAGATGCCAGCGAGGGAGGACAAGCATTTCAAGATATTCAAGGAGATGTGTATGAAATGTTATTGAGTGAAATTGCAACAGCAGGTAAGAATGGACAATTCAGAACTCCACGACATATAATTAAATTGATGTCCGAACTACTTGCTCCACAATTAGGGCAGCGGGTTGCTGATCCAGCTTGCGGAACAGGTGGATTTTTGTTGGGGGCATATCAATATATTCTTACTGATTTAGTTCGTAAAAATGATAAAGAAAAACTAATAAAGGATGAAGATGGTTTTGAAAGAGCAATCATGAGTGCTGCGTATACAGAAAAAGTAAAAAATATTCTTCAAGAAAGTTTCTATGGTTTCGATATTGATACAACAATGGTCCGTTTAGGATTAATGAATTTGATGATGCACGGAATTGATGAGCCACGGATTGATTATAAAGACACGTTAAGTAAGAGTTATAATGAAGATAGTCAATATGACATTGTAATGGCAAATCCTCCATTCACAGGTAACATTGACAAAAGTGATATAAATGAAGGATTGAAATTGCCAACCACAAAAACAGAATTACTTTTTGTAGAACGTATATTCAACATGCTGAAAATGGGTGGATCTTCAGCTGTAATTGTACCTTCAGGGGTGATTCAAAATTCAGGTAAGGCATTCGAAGCATTGAGAAAATTAATAATTGAGAAGACTGAACTGAAAGCTGTAATAGCAATGCCAAGTGGCGTATTTAAACCTTATGC
>JBEKST010000111.1:0-9373 GCA_049516815.1 Bacteroidales bacterium
ACCGCTGCCTGGGCAATCGCGAGGGCGATGATCGAATAAACTAAAATCTGCCCTGAAAACATCTTTGTGATGACAAGGGAAAAAGAGATTGCGGAAAATATTGCATTGAGGGATGAGCTAAAAGCCCACTGGCAGCTTGAAAAAGACCTTATTTCGAGCATCAGGGAGATGAAAGGAACCCTCGAAAACTTAAAAACAGAAGCTGACAATTACGAACGTAAAGGTGATCTTGGTAAAGTTGCTGAGATCAGGTACGGCAGGATTATTGATCTTGAAAAACAGATAGAAGAAAAATCTAAAAAGCTTGCAAAATTTGCACGGATCCAGATATTAAAAGACGGGCCGGCCATTATCTCAGGAAACTTTATCCTTCGTGATTCAGGCAGAAAAAAGATCCACCTTGAGACGGAAAAAGCAGCAATATGCCGTTGCGGAGCCTCCCACAAAAAACCCCTTTGCGACGGAACCCACCTTATCATTGGGTTTAAGGACTGAATTCATATGATATCCGTATAAATTATTTTAACTCTTAAAAATCGTTACTACATGATCATTGGTTTAATTAAAGAATCGGGAAAGGAACGCCGGGTTGCCTTGTTGCCTGAAGTCATAGGCGCTCTTGTGAAACTGAATGTTCCCGTGAGGGTCGATAAAAGATGACGGATGTTATTCGGCGATGCAAAAGTGACGATGCAGAAACTGATCACGGAAATCAAAAGCCTGTAAAACAAAAACCCCGTCCCGCGAACCTGGGATGGGGTTTTTGTACGGGCGATGCTTCTGCAGGAATTCATCAAAATGAACATCCACATGCAACGCCAGTTCATCCAGAATATTCCGGTTCGCGTAAGAAATCTTTAATAATCCATGGTAATCGGGAGCGAAGGGAAGATGATTTTTCCTGAACCAGTTTTCCAGCAATTTTTGTTTGCCGGTAAGATCATTTCCATCCTGAAGCCTTTCGATCAGCAGGCTTGCCTTGTAACGATAAAACAAATCTGCGTTGTCAATAAACCCTGAATTCAGGAAACACACAGCCGGGATGCCTTTCCGGCGAAGAATGGGCGTAGCAACATCATGAAATTCGCGAAGGCCATCATCGAACGATAATAAAAAACTGTTGCCGGGAAGAGACCGGTCATTATTGATCGAATCCAGGAAGTCCTTAATTCCGATGGGTTTATAATGCAGGAGCAGAAAGTCAAGATCATGAGTGAATTCCTTTGAGGTCCTTACGGCGTAAAGATGCTTTACATGGGGAACGTCTTCATCAGAGACAAGATGATAAAATGGGAAAGTGATTCTTTTTCCCGTGATCCGGATTAGTCTTTTCAAAGGTATTAGTTGTGCCAATGAGGGCAGAAGGCGGAAAGCGATGGAACGGGAAGCATTCATATTAGCGGGAAGAGGGGTTGATTTCTATTGCTTTTCTGAAATTTTTCTTACGATTGCTGTTACCATATCCCTTGGGACAAATCGTGAGGATAAGACTATAGCCCGGTTCATCCAGCCATAAACCGCAACACTTTTACCTTTCATCATAGAACGATATCCATACTCCGCCACTTCCGGTGCATCCGACATTTTTATCATTTTAAATAATTTCGACTCTTTAAGATTGGCTGCTTCCTCGAACCCGCTTGTAGTCGGTCCCGGACACAAGGCCGTGACCGTTATACCGTAACCTTTCAGTTCGTTGTTGATTGCTTCTGAGAAGAAGAGGACGTAGGCTTTTGTAGCATAATAAACTGCCATCAGGGGACCCGGCTGAAATGCTGCAATAGACGCCAGGTTCAGGATCCTTCCCTGCTTCCGTTGGATCATTTCAGGAATGAAAAGCCTGCACAAGCGGGTAAGAGATAAAATGTTTACAGTGATCATCGCCTGTTGCTTGTTCCAGTCCGACTCATTGAACATTCCGAAATCACCGAATCCTGCATTGTTCACTAAGTAACCAATCTCCAGTCCGGCTTGTTTCACCTCCCGGAAGAGTTCATCTGCACTATCCGGATTGCTTAGATCTTTTGCCATTACGATGGCTTTCACATGGTAAGTGGAAGTCAGCTCCTGTGCTATCTCTTCCAGTTTTGCTTCATTCCTGGCAACCAGGATAACATTCGTTTTGTGCTTTGCAAATTCCCGTGTAAGCCCGAGACCGATACCGCTGCTTGCTCCGGTGATCAATGCTGTGTTGCTCATTTTATATGTTTTTTCGTCAAGGTAA
The DNA here is from genome assembly GCA_049516815.1 of Bacteroidales bacterium. GTDB lineage: Bacteria > Bacteroidota > Bacteroidia > Bacteroidales > FEN-979 > FEN-979. The sequence goes on from JBEKST010000111.1 coordinate 2,225, forward strand.
ATCTACAATTAAAGCGAAATCGCGAAATGGCAAAACTTGCCTGCCGGCAGGCAGGTAGCGAAATTTTTGACTCACCACTTCACCAGTTCACCACTTCATCAGCTCACTAACTCGCCAGCTTTTTTACTGCCGGGCACAGATTACTGTCCTCGTACCATCTGCATTTCGGTTTACACGACAGGCATAAATTGATCGGCTCGTTGTTTCTGACATGGTTTGCCCAGGAAGGATCGGCCAACTGGGGTCGGGCCAGTGCCACGAAATCGGCCTTGTTATGTTCGATTAACCAGGATGCCCGTTCCGGTGTTTTAATCTCATTGACGGTGATAACGGGTATTTTCACATGGGTTTTGATCACTATTCCGCTATAGACAATCCAGTTGAATTCAAAATCTTTAGGAGTCCTGGGAAGGTTCAAAAGATTGCCGCCATGGGAAACGTGTATAATATCGATACCCGTTGATTCCAGGTATTTCGCGATCTCAATGCCATCTTCCAGTGTGGGAGCATTGGCGCCCAGCCGATAATCGATGATGAATGTATCGCCGCAAACTGCTCTAATGCCTCTGATTATTTCGGTAGCAAGTTTCATTCTTCCAGTAAAATCGCCGCCATATTCATCTTCCCGTTTATTAAAAAAAGACGATGCAAACTGGGTAAGGAGATAACCATGGGCACCATGAAGTTCGACACCGTCAAATCCGGCTTTCTTCGCACGCAAGGCACCAGCAATGAATGCATCGCGGATCACATGAATTTCATCGACAGAAAGGCTGCGCGATCCTGGTTTTTTTTTATCCGGGGATGGGCCTCCGGGGGAAACCGTTACGGATTCAGGAGCGATCAGTCCGGCATGATGTATCTGGATCAGTGAAAGAACCTTATTTTTTTTGACTGTTTCAGCAATTCTGCTGAGACCCGGAATGTGCGTATCCGACCAGATCCCCAGCTGGAACGGAGCAAGGCGGCCTTCTTCCCATACTGCTGTTGCTTCAGTGATGATGATTCCTGGCCCGCCTTCCGCTTGGGCAGTGTAATGCACCACATTCCTATCAATAACAATACCATCGCTTCCGGCGTAATGAAAACAAACCACAGGCGGGAAGACGATCCGGTTTTTTATAGTATGGGTCTTAAGCTTGTATTCCGAGAATAGAGCTGGCATGGAAGTTCGGGATTGGTTTATCGGAGGCAAAGATAAGAAAATGAGAGATGCTTGATGCTGGATGCTTGATGCTGGATGCTTGATAATTGATTATATAAATAATGCGCTGACTTCAGAATTCCGACCTCCGACCTCAATCCTCCATCATCAATCCTCTATTATCATTTTTAACTACCTTTGTATTATGGAATCCACCCGGCAACAAAAAATTTCACGTCTGATCCAAAAAGATCTTGGCGCGATCTTCCAGGAACAGGCACGCAAATATTTCAGTGGCGCGCTGATCACTGTTACCAAGGTCAGTGTTACCAAGGACCTTTCCCTGGCAAAGATCTATCTCAGTCTTTTTACTACAAAAGACAAAAACGCATTGCTCGAAATGATCCGCACACATACTCGGGAGGTGCGTCACGATCTGGGTAATCGGGAGCGTAACCAGTTGCGCCTGATTCCCGACCTTCAGTTTTTCCTCGATGATTCACTGGATTATATAGACAATATTGATCATCTGTTAAAAGATAACCCCTAATCATCTGAAAAAATAATTCAAAACTTATGCAATACGATCCCATAAAAAAATCATTGGGAAAACTCTTTAATAAAAACCTCTTCCTACGGATCCTCTTTTATAAACTTCTGGATATTCTTCTCCTTCGTACATGGCATGTAAAAAAAGAAATCCGCGAATGGAGTAAAAGCCGGAAAGGGAAGCAATATATCCTTGATGCCGGCTCCGGTTTCGGGCAATATACATTTTTCATGTCGGGAATGAATAAAAATTGGGCGGTTGAAGCCGTGGATGTGAAAGAAGAACAGATCTCCGACTGTACTGCCTTTTTCTCCCGTATCGGCCGGGACAATGTCATGTTCGGGATCGCCGACCTGACCAATTACAACCAGCCTGACACCTTTGATCTGATCCTTTCCGTGGATGTCATGGAACACATCGAAAACGATGAGCAGGTATTCCGGAATTTTTATGATGCCCTTACCCAGGAAGGAATGTTATTGATCTCGACGCCATCCGACCAGGGAGGTTCAGATGTTCATGATCATGTGGAAGAAGCATCTTTTATCGATGAGCATGTTCGTGACGGATATAACATAAATGAAATACAGAAGAAGCTGAAAAGGGCCGGATTTACTAAAACCACTGCCCGTTACGCTTATGGGAAACCCGGCCAGACCGGCTGGCGGCTTTCCATGAAATATCCAATCCTGATGCTGAATGCTTCAAAGCTTTTTTTCATCCTTCTACCATTTTATTATATCCTGACTTTTCCATTTGCACTCATCTTTAATTGGATGGATCTGGCTATGCAGCACAAAACGGGGACAGGACTTATTGTAAAAGCCTATAAATAAGGGGAGAGAAACAATTTACGATTTTAAATTTTTGATTTACGATTATTTTGTCGATTGTGGATTATAGATTGTCGATATTAAAAAATCGCAAATCGTACCTCGTAAATCCAAAATGCAATCTGAAATCCTGCCTGCGGCAAGCAGGCGTAAATCGTAAATCAAAATTTAATTCCTCTTTTTCGTAAATTCGCAAAAAAACCGATTGAATTTCCCTTTTTACATAGCAAGACGATACCTGGTTTCGAAGAAAACCCACAATATCATCAACATCATCTCTGCAATATCCATTGCCGGTGTGATGATCTGCACCACTGCGTTAATCATTGTCCTTTCAGTTTTCAGCGGATTCGAACGACTGGTGATCTCCCTTTTCAATGCTTTTAATCCCGATATGGAAATTACCTTGAAAGAAGGAAAGACCTTTGATTCGACCTTGCTTCCGGAAGAATATATACGGAAGGTTCCAGGAGTGGTTTACCTGGCAGAAGTGATCGAAGAAAATGCACTTGTGAAATACAAAGACAAGCAATACATCGCAACTATAAAAGGAGTGGGCGAGGATTATGCGAAGATGTGCGGCCTCGATACCATGATGTCGGAAGGAAAATTCATTTTACAGGAGGGTGATCGCGATTTTGCCGTGCTGGGGTATGGGGTTGCCTATTATCTTGGAGCAAACCTGGGTGATTATGCAAACCCCATATCCATATACGTTCCGCGCCGGAATGCAAGTTATACGGGTGGGTTTGAGAATGCTTTCAACAACGAGGTAATCTTCCCTTCCGGATTTTTTTCGGTTCAGCAGGATTTTGACATCAAATACGTGATCCTTCCTTTGCGTTTTGTAAAAAACCTGCTTGAATATAAAAAGCAGATTACGGGCCTGGAAATCGGGATCGCAAAAGGAGCCGATGCAGAAAGAATCCAGCGACAGATCACAAACCTGGCAGGGGATAAGTTTAATGTTAAAAACCGGTTCCAGCAGCAGGCATTGCTTTATAAGATTATGAAATCGGAAAAATGGGCAATCTTCCTCATCCTGACGTTCATTCTCATCATAGCTACTTTTAATGTAATCGGATCCTTATCAATGCTGATCCTCGATAAAAAACGCGATATTGCCGTTCTGCAATGCCTTGGCGCCAGTCAGTCGAAGGTAAAAAGGATCTTCCTGTCCGAGGGGTTGCTTGTCTCTTTTATCGGCGCTATAGGGGGATTGATCCTGGGTGCTGTTACCTGTTTTTTGCAGCTACAGTATGGCTTTGTCAAACTTGGTTCCGCCAACAGTACCTTCGTGGTCAGCGCTTATCCAGTACATATGCAGATCCAGGACTTCATCTTTGTGTTTTTTTCGGTCTTGATTATCGGCAGTATCGCCACATGGTACCCGGTCTTCAACATCCGCAAGATCGAAACAAATATTCTCAACCAACGTTTCTGAAAAATCTTTGTTAAAGCAACCTTAATTATTGTTTAGCGTCTTAATGAGTGATCATTTAATTTCCTATCTTTGGCTTTTCTATCCTTCATTCTTTATTCTCTGTACTAATGCAATGAAAAAAAAATCTTTCCTTCCTAAATCAACAAAGTTTTTCCTGACTTTTTACTTTGGTTTTTTCCTTTTATCATGGACTGTTTTTGCAGGTGAAATTCGCGTCAACAAGGGCAACACGGAAGTCCGGATTACTGCAAATGCTTACCAGACGATCTCCTTTTCTGCATCGCTTTCTTCGATCCAATACCGGAATGTGCAAACCAAACTCGGTCCATTCAATGAGGTTTTTGTCAAGGGATATGGATACAGTAACACCGTGGGTGATCCAAAACTCCCGGTTTTCCATAAGTTGATCGAGATCCCGCTGAATGCAGGCTTTTCCATCCAGGTCACATTGGAGAAATACAAGGAATATGATCTTTCTTCCGTCGGTCTTAATGATCGCATTATCCCTGCCCAGGCGCCGGTATCCAAAAACATTACAGACCCAAACCAGATCCCATTTGTTATAAATGCCGCTACTTATCAAATGAACCAATGGCTGGGCGGTCCGTTAGTGAAAATCACACCGGTGGGAATCCTGCGATCCTTGAACCTCGCACGAATGGACATTTCACCGGTATGGTATAATCCTGTAACCGGTAAACTGAGAGTTTATGAACAGCTTGATGTTACCGTCCTCTTCACAAATGCAGACATACCGGCAACAAATCAACTCAAGAAACAAACCTACTCTCCTTATTTTTCAAACCTGTATACAAAGGTTATAAACTACCTGCAAATGCCCGACAGCCTGATCACCTCTGCTCCTGTGACCTATGTCATCATTGCCGATCCCGTCTTTCACGATGCACTTCAACCTTTTATCGCATGGAAACAAAAAAAAGGATTCAATGTCATAGTGGGTTATACCAGTAACCCGGCTGTAGGAACGGACACTGCCTCCATAAAATCCTACCTTCAGGGCCTTTATAACAATCCCCCCAACGGGTACCAGAAACCCAGTTTTGTCTTGTTTGTCGGCGATGTAGCGCAGATCCCGGCCTGGATGACAAACGGCCATCCTTCCGACCTGTATTACTGCGATTACACCGGTGACAATATGCCGGAAGTGTTTTATGGCAGGTTTGCGGCGCAAAATGTGACCCAGTTACAAGCTTATATTAATAAGGCGCTGGAATATGAACAGTACACGATGCCTTCCGATGCATTTCTCGGGGAAGTCACAATGGTGGCCGGAAACGACCCAACCAACGGGCCACTTTATGGGAACGGGCAGATCAATTATGGCACTACCAATTATTTCAATACGGCTCATGGAATTCTTTCACATACTTACCTGCAACCCGAACCTACGGGAGGAAATTATGCACAACAGATCCATCAGAATGTTTCCAACGGAGTTGCATTTGCTAATTATACGGCGCATGGCAGTGAAAATGGCTGGGCAGATCCGGAATTTGTCATTTCCGATATTGCGCCGCTGCAAAACGATCACAAGTTTTGCCTGATGATCGGAAATTGTTGCAAGACAGCCAATTTCAGCACCATCTGTTTTGCCAAGGAGGTGACCCGTACAGCAAACAAAGGAGCCCTGGGCTATATCGGATGCTCCGATTATTCCTATTGGGATGAAGATTACTGGTGGGCTTGCGGATTCAAGACCGTGACGACAAACCCTCCCTATGATCCTCAGCACCTGGGAGCTTATGACATAACCTTCCATGACCACGGAGAAAGCATTTCCAAATGGTTTGTCACCATGGGACAGATGTTCGTTGGCGGTGACCTTGCCGTGGAAGAATCCTCCTCGGGAATGAAACTATATTATTGGGAAACCTATTGCCTTATGGGTGATCCTTCACTCAGCGTCTATTACTCTGTTCCGGGACCGGTTGTGGCTTCCTACCCTTTAACCACTATTGAAGGAACATCCAACCTTATGGTTACCACAGAACCTTATGCCTATGTCGCCCTTGCAGTGCATGATACCACCCTTCTTGCTGCAAAATGCGCAGACACAACCGGCATTGTTAACCTGACATTCAGTCCGCTGACTTCCACCGATTCTCTTTCCATCGTTATCACAAAACAAAACCGGAAACCGCATATCGGCCTTATCCAGGTTATTTCTGTAACAGGGCCTTATGTTGTACTTTCATCTTATACCGTGAATGATTCCCTCAGTGGAAACAATAACCACCTTGCAGATTACGGCGAGTCGATCCTGTTGAATGTCACCGTGGAAAATATTGGTGTACAAACCGCTTCAAATATTACAGGAACCTTATCTACCATCGACACTAATGTTACAATTACATCCGGGTCTTTTAATTTCGATTCCATTGTTGCAGGAGGAACCATAACCGGAAAGAATGCATTTGCACTGACCGTAAATCAATTTGTGCAAGATCAGCACCAGGTGTATTGCAACCTGCTCCTGACCGATGGCAGTAATGTATGGAATTCAACCCTGGTGCTGCCATTGAATGCGCCTGTCCTGACTCCAGGAGCTGTCACTGTGATTGATCCCTTACCGGGAGGAAATAACAACGGCATTCTCGATCCCGGCAAATCAGCAACGCTAAGAATCGCCACGACTAATACCGGTCACGCATCTTCTTCAAATACCATTGCACACCTGACGGTCCCATCTTCTTCTGCGCCTTATATCCTTATTTCCAATTCCAACTATTATATCGGATCGCTGAACCCAGGCTTTCCCGGTTATGCGGATTTCCCGGTCACTACGAACGGGATCACTCCTGTCGGAACAGAGGTGGATCTCAATTACCTGGTGACAGGAGGTATGTTAAATCAGTATTCCGGACAAGATTCGATAACCCTTGTGATCGGTCAATCGCCTACGTTTATCATGGGGAATAATACTTCCACAACCTGCAGCGGTACGTTTTATGATTCAGGCGGTCCGGACAATAATTACAGTGACAATGAAAATTACACCTATACCTTCAACCCCGGCACAACAGGAGCAAATATCCAAGCCGTTTTTTCAGCATTCGCCGTTGAAGAGGAAGCTACCTGCAGCTACGACTGGCTTAAAGTATTCAACGGACCCGATGTTTCGTCTCCCTTGCTTGGAACCTATTGCGGGACAACCATT
>JBEKST010000112.1:0-9355 GCA_049516815.1 Bacteroidales bacterium
ATGGGTGCTTCCGGTATAGGCGCTTTGTCTGGTGCCATTTATATGGCATCCAGGAAAAGTGTCGTGGGCTTGGTAAAAATCATCTCTCTTTCTGCAGCTGTCTTTGGCTTTGGACTTATTGTATTTTCTTTATCTCATTTTTTTTTACTTTCAATGGGATTAATTTCAGTAATCGGTTTCGGAATGATCATGCAGATGACTTCAAGCAATACCATTTTACAAACCATTGTTGATGATGATAAGCGCGGTCGTGTTATGAGTTTTTATACGATGGCATTTATGGGTACTGCTCCTTTTGGCAATTTGTTTGCGGGGGTATTGGCAAGTAGAATAGGTGCTGCAAATACGCTCATAATAGGTGGTGCCTCATGTATTTTAGGTGCTGTGTTCTTTGCAAGAAAACTCCCTGAGCTAAAAAAGAGGATTCGTCCAATCTATATCAGATTAGGTATAATTTCTGAAGTAGCCTCCGGGATCCAAACAGCGACACAATTGACCAGCCCACCTGAAGAATAGATAATGTGCATTCTGCCTGTTACATCAACTCATCAGCCATCATAATACCTTTGCACAAATAAACTCCCGGTTCATCCTTGCAATGTTGGAGCGGGATATGAGTTTTGGGCATTCTGCCTCGCAGGCATAGGTATTGGTGCAGTTGCCGAAACCCAGGGTATCCATCATAGCGACCATCTTCTTCACCCGGTCTTTTGCTTCAATCCTTCCCTGCGGAAGCAATCCCAGGTGCGAGACCTTTGCAGATACAAACAACATGGCTGAGGCGTTCTTGCAGGCGGCCACACAGGCGCCACAACCGATACAGGCGGCTGCATCCATCGAAAGCTCCGCCTTTTCCTTGCTTACCAGGATCTGGTTAGCTTCGGCAGCGCCTCCGGTAAGTACCGAGATATAACCGCCTTCCTGAATGATCTTGTCGAAAGCAGAACGGTCCACAATCAGGTCTTTCACAATCGGGAATGGCTTTGCCCTCCAGGGCTCAATGATGATAGTATCACCGTCTTTGAATTTCCGCATATGAAGCTGGCAAGTGGTAATGGCATCATCGGGCCCATGCGGGCGACCGTTGATGTACAGGCTACACGTCCCACAGATGCCTTCCCGGCAGTCATGGTCAAATGCCACCGGCTCTTCGTTCTGCCGGATCAGTTGCTCATTTAAAATATCGAGCATCTCCAGGAAAGAACAATTCGGGGAAATACCGTTCACGATATAAGTGAAGAATTTCCCTTTCGATTTTGCATTATTCTGCTTCCAGATTTTTAAAGTCAGATCCATAGTAAATGGGTTGGCCATTGGCCATTAGCCATTAGGGTTAATGACTATTGACAAATGGTGGTTTTATTTATTTGCACTATAGTTATCAAGTTTTTTAATAATGTATTCAGCATTTTTCCTAATTCATTTTTTTTCTTATCCATCCTTTTTTCTGCCTGATGGCTAATGGCCAATGGTCAACCCCTATTTATAAATTCGTTGTTTCACTTCAATCTCTTCATACTTCAAAGGTTCCTTATGTAACAGGAATTCCCCTTCCCTGAGGTATTCCCAGGCTGCTACATACATATAATCCCTGTCATTCCGCAAACATTCCCCTTCCTCGGTCTGATATTCCTCGCGGAAATGCCCGCCGCAACTTTCATTTCGGTTCAGCGCATCCAGGGCCAGCAGTTCGCCCATCTCCAGGAAATCAGCCACACGTCCGGCTTTTTCCAGTTCCGGGTTTAGTTCCTCTGCCGATCCGGGGATTCTCACATCCTTCCAGAATTCAGCACGCAGTGCGCGGATCAGTGTAATGGCTTTCTTCAGACCGGCTTCATTCCTGCCCATCCCTACATATTCCCACATGATCTTTCCCAGTTCTTTATGAAAATAATCTACCGATTTAGTACCCTTCACTTCCATCAACCTCCGGATACGCTCTTTCACGCTTTTCTCTGCCTCTTTAAACTCAGGTCTGTCGGTCGCCATTCGCGGAACCCGGATCTCGCCGGCCAGGTAATTCTGAATGGTGTAAGGCAGCACAAAATAGCCATCGGCAAGTCCCTGCATCAGGGCCGAGGCGCCAAGACGGTTTGCACCATGATCTGAAAAGTTGGCTTCACCCAGTGCATATAAACCGGGAATGGTTGTCATCAGCTCATAATCCACCCATATTCCACCCATGGTATAATGTACAGCCGGGTAAATCATCATCGGGTTTTCATAGGGATTTTCATCCACGATCTTTTCATACATCTGGAAAAGATTGCCATAGCGTTCTTCAATGACATGTTTCCCCAGGCGTTTAATGGATTCCTCAAAATCAAGAAATACTGCCAGCCCGGTATCCCCAATGCCATATCCTGCATCGCAACGCTCTTTAGCTGCGCGCGAAGCCACATCACGGGGAACAAGGTTGCCATAAGCAGGGTATCTTCTTTCAAGATAATAATCACGATCTTCCTCTTTTATATCCTTTGCCTTAATGAGCCGTTTCCTGTGTTTCTCAGCATCTTCTTTGTTTTTTGGAACCCAGATACGGCCGTCGTTTCGAAGACTTTCACTCATCAGCGTCAACTTCGACTGGTAATCGCCGTGAACAGGGATACAAGTAGGATGAATCTGTGTAAAACATGGGTTAGCAAACCAGGCGCCTTTCTTGAATACTTGCCAGCAGACGCTGACATTCGATCCCATAGCGTTGGTGGAGAGGTAAAACACATTACCGTAGCCGCCGGTTGCAAACACCACAGCATGGCCAAAATGCCTTTCCAGCTTGCCGGTCACCATGTCACGGGCAATAATACCCCGGGCTTTCCCTTCGACGATCACGATATCCTGCATGTCATGGCGGTTGAACAACTTCACCGTTCCCAGCTTAAGCTGTCGACTGAGTGCACCATAAGCGCCCAGCAACAATTGCTGTCCTGTTTGTCCGCGGGCGAAAAAAGTACGTGAAACGAGAGCGCCACCGAAGGAACGGTTTTCCAACGAACCACCGTATTCCCTGGCGAACGGAACACCCTGTGCAACACATTGGTCGATGATGTTATTGCTGACCTCTGCGAGACGGTAAACATTCGATTCTCGCGAACGGTAATCGCCTCCCTTGATAGTGTCGTAAAACAGACGGTAAATGCTATCGCCGTCATTGGGGTAATTCTTGGCCGCATTGATCCCCCCTTGTGCCGCGATGCTGTGTGCACGGCGGGGAGTATCCTGGTAACAGAAAATCTTTACATTGAACCCCATCTCACCCAGTGAAGCAGCCGCAGAAGCGCCTCCCAACCCGGTTCCAACGACAATGATGTCCAGTTTCCGCTTGTTTGTCGGGTTGACCAGGTTCTGATGATCTTTATATTGGCTCCATTTGCCCGCCAGTGGACCAGATGGTATTTTTGCATTTAATTCAGTCATAATACCTGTCGAATAAGAAAAAAGAGAGGAATGATAATATAACCTAACGGAATAACAATCGCATAAAAGATCCCAAACCCTGTGATAAAAGGAGTATAGGTCTTGTGATCAAGACCGAGGGTTTGAAATGCTGCCTGGAATGCATGATAGAGATGGAATCCCAGTCCGATGATTAATGCAATATAAAAAATAGAATAAGTGGGTTGTGAGAAAAGGTATTGGGCAACACCTGCAAAATCAGGTTCTCCGCCCTTCATCGGAGGAACAATACTACTTACCCATCCAAACTTGATAAAACAGAAATTGAATAGGTGAATGATAAGGAAAGTCAACACAATGCCACCGGTGTAGATCATGTACTTGGAGAGAAAAGGAGTAGGAGTCTTGTTCGTCACCTTGTACCTGACCGGCCGTGAGAACCAGTTCTTTACCTGGAGAATGATCCCCAGCAGGATGTGGAAGATGAATCCGCCAAAAAGGATCACCTCGAAGATCTTGATAATATAATTTGTTCCCATAAAATGAGCCGCGTCACGGAACCACTTTCCGCCGTCATCTCTCAGTAAACACAGGTTAATCCCAAGATGGACCATGAGAAAGACCATCAGGAACAAACCCAATAAGGCCATCCATATCTTTTTCGTAATGGATGAAAAATGCAGGAAAGAAGAATTCATAACAAGCTTTTAAGTAATTTTGTTAATGGTTTCAAAATTAGAATATAATTTTTTCATTCAGGCAAACACTATTTAATATTTTCACTATTTTAAAACATTCTAAATTATGTTTCCGGCAAAAGTTTATTCAGACAGAAGAGCAATGCTTCGCAAAGAGTTGTCAAAAGGCCTTGTTCTCTTTTTAGGCAATCAGGATTCAGCCTTCAATTACCCCGCCAATACTTATAGCTTCAGGCAGGACAGCAGTTTTCTCTATTTCTTCGGGCTGGATCATCCCGATCTTGCCGGGGTGATAGACCTGGACGACGGAACCGAACAAATTTTTGGCAATGATATTGACATCGACGATATCATCTGGATGGGGAAACAACAAACGATAGAAGAACAGGCACTGAATGTGGGAGTGAATAATACAGCCCCATTGAAAGAGATGACATTCTTGATCAAAGATGCCCGGGAAAAAGGCCGGATGATTCATTTCCTTCCGCCTTACCGGGGCGAGACCATCCTCTGGCTTTCCGACCTGATGGATCTTGATCATTCAAACCTCAGGGAAAATGTTTCGATTGAACTGATCAAAGGTGTGATCAAGCTTAGGATGATAAAGGATGATCTTGAAATAAAAGAGATTGAAAAGATGATCGATGTGGCTTACCTCATGCATACCACAGCCATGAAGATGGCTAAACCCGGGGTGATTGAACAGGAAATCGCCGGTGTGATCGAAGGTATTGCGCTATCATATGGCGGGCCGGTTTCTTTTCCGGTGATCCTTTCCATCAATGGACAGACGCTTCATAACCATTACCATGGGAACACTCTGGCAGAAGGGAAAATGCTCGTTGTTGACGCTGGTTGTGAATCAGGACTCCACTATGCCAGCGATATTACCCGTACCAGTCCGGTGGGCGGTAAGTTCTCGGAACGGCAGAAGGAGATCTATAAAACAGTGTTGAACGCAAACCTTGCAGCAACGGCAGCCGTGAAAATCGGGGTTCCATTCCGGAATATCCATCTCCTCGCTGCAACCGAGATCGTAAAAGGATTGAAGGCACTGGGGATCATGAAAGGAGATATCCGGGAAGCCGTAAGAAAAGGAGCTCATACCTTGTTTTTCCCGCACGGGTTGGGACATCCTCTGGGCCTGGATGTGCATGACCTGGAAGGAATGGGTGAAAATTTTGTGGGCTATGACCACGAAGTGATCCGCAGCAAGGAATTTGGCATCGCCTCTCTCCGTTTCGGAAGAAAACTGCAAAAGAATTTCGTGATGACGATAGAACCCGGGATATACTTCATCCCCGAACTTATAGACATTTGGAAGAATGAAAACAAACTGGCGGAATTCATCAACTACGATAAAGTCGAAAATTACAGGGATTTTGGCGGTATCAGGATTGAAGATGATATCCTTGTAACTGAAAACGGGGCAAGGGTGCTGGGAAAACCTATTCCAAAGACGGTTGAAGAGGTGGAAAGTACAATGAAAAACTAACAGGTATTAGGCATTAGGCATTAGTATTGGATTAATAGAAAATTGAGAATACAAAGTTTCAAGAACCCAAAACCTAATGCCCAATACCTAATACCCCCAAACCTAATAAAATGAAATCTATTTTATACAAAGAAAAAAAGATTTTCTTTGCTGAATCAGGCAAAGGAAAGACAATAGTCCTTCTTCACGGATTTACCGAGACTTCGAAGATATGGGATTCCTTTCGGGACCAACTGTCAGAATCCTTCCGTGTGATTGTGATCGACCTTGCCGGCCATGGGAAAAGCGAATCTCTGGAACCAACCCATTCCATGGAATTGCAAGCGGATGTTGTTTATGAGGTGCTGAAACAGCGAAAAGTGAAAAAATGTATAATGATCGGGCATTCCATGGGCGGATATGTGACACTTGCCTTTGCATTAAAATATCCTGAAATGCTGAAGGGACTATGCCTTTTCCATTCACATCCTTTTCCGGATTCCCCGGTTGACCGGAAAAACCGCGACCGTACCGTCAATGTGGTGAAACAGGATAAATTCGGTTTTGTGGCCCGGTACATTCCTTCTCTCTTCCCGGAAGGGTCACGAAGAAAATTCGGAAAGGAGATTAAACAACTAGTGGAGAATGGTTCAGAAATTCAGAGAGAAGGGATCATAGCGGCTCTGGAAGGCATGAAAATCCGGAAGAACCAGTCAGCATTGCTGAAATCGATCAATGTTCCTGTCCTGTTTATAATCGGACTGAAAGATCCCAAAGCTCCCCTTGACCGGTTATGGAAAATGGTTTCCCTGCCACAGCGCTCGGAATGCCTGATCCTGAGGAATGTCGGCCATATGGGGTACATCGAAGCGCCCGAGGAGACCTTGAAAATGATCAAGGGATTTGCAAGGAAAGCTTTTAAGAAGTGATGTGTGATGAAGTGATGAGGAATGTGGGATAAGGGATGAAATTAAATCTCACATCTCACATCCCACATCTCAAACCTCACTATTTCGCTATTTCATAGAAATGCATCTCGGTCAGGTATTTCCACACCTTTTCAGGAAGAAATTGCCGCAGGTTCTTGCCCTCATTAATACCCTGGCGGATAAAACTTGAGGAGATTTCTATCAGCGGGGCCTGGGTGAAATGAACATGCGGGTGTTCGTCAAACGAACTAGGTTCCTTTTCTCCACGGGGATAGATGTAAAGATGATAACGGTCCAGGAGCTCTTGGTAATTTTTCCATTTTGAAAACGATGGAAGGCTATCGCTGCCGCAGATCAGTATAAATTCTTTCTCCGGGTATTTCTCTGCCAGGTAGGTCAGCGTATTAATGGTATAGGAAGGTTGTGAAAGGTGAAATTCAATGTTGGATGCCCTGAACCTGGAGTCATCCTCCACTGCAATATTTGCCATGGCGAGCCGATGATGATCAGCCAACAGGGAAGTCTTTTCTTTCAGTGGATTATGTGGCGATACGATGAACCAGACCTGGCTGATATCGGTAAACTCTACCATGTAATTTGCAATCATCAGATGTCCCTGGTGAATGGGGTTAAAAGATCCAAAAAAAAGGCCCGTTTTATTTTTTTCTTTCATAAAATACTTTTCCTACCCGGTTAATATGATCGATTACATCTTTATCTGAGATTCCTTTGAAAAGAAAAAGATCAAAGTTTATGGGGAATGATAAGGACTCTAATTCTGTCCCTATTAGAAATAATTCATCTAATCTGAGATCATCTCCAATCAATGCAAGATCAATATCACTGCCTGAATGGTAATTTCCCATCGCCCTAGATCCAAAAATTATTACTTGATCAACATTTGAATGCAATGAGAATTTCTCTGTGATAGAATCTTGTTGTTCTTTACTCAATCCGAATTCCATATCCCAGGATTATTAAAAAAGATCAGTTTTTGAGTTTTTTTGCTTCTTTTTCCAATTGTTTTATAAGGTCTTTGAATTTTGGAATATAGCCCTCTACAATTATCTCAGCAATTTCATTAGCTTCCTCCTGGTCGTACATATGTGAAGTTTTTTGTCGGCTTCCAATCATTTTCATCCAAACTTCTCCATTTTTTATTAATCCTCTTTCGAACGCTAATCTAAATGCGTCACGGCTGCCAGTAATTCCTGAAAATCCCTGATACTCAAGCAGATCTTTAATCGTATTCCAGGATAATTCATAAGTGTATTCAAATCTGTGAATTAACCCTTCCTGTTCAAGTTCGCTTAAATTTTCAACTTTTGCAGCAGATTCTAAGTTTTTATAAGCTTTCTTAAGATTTGAGAATCTTTGCAGCCACCGAATATCTTTTTCCATGATAAAACAAAATTTATTTTAAAACACCTTGTTGAATTATCTTTGCATTAAGTTATATCCACCTCGGGCAATTTCTTCAGTAAACCACTGGGCTACTTTCCCAGCCAATTCACGTTCATTGCTTTTGATGAGTTCTATAATTTTGGTATTTATCGGAATCCAGGAATGCCGTTATCAGTCCTTTTGCTTTGCTGCTCGCAGTGGAAATTTCATCATTAACAATAATATAGTCAAATTGACCGGAATAGATTAGTTCCTTTACCACTTTGTTCAACCGGGTTTGCAGGTTTTCTTCGTTTTCTGTTCCCCTGTGCCGCAGGCGGTTTTCGAGTTCCTGTAAGGATGGAGGTTGAATGAAGATTGCAAGTGCAGTATCCCCGAAATACTTTTTCAGGTTGATTCCCCCAAACACATCTACATCAAAGATCGGGATTTTCCCTTCCGACCAGATCCGGTCCATCTCCGATTTCAGAGTACCATAAAAACTTCCTGGGTACACTTCCTGCCACTCGATGAATTCATTATTGGAAACCTTATCCCGGAACTGATCTGCCGTAATAAAATAATAATCTTTTCCTTCTGTCTCTTTTTCACGCTTTGGCCTGCTGCAGGCTGAAATGGAGAATTCCAGTTCCGGGAATTCAGAGAGCATGTGTTTCACAATAGTGGTCTTTCCGGCACCGGAAGGAGCAGATATGATTACAGCTTTCTTAACCATCATACATTCCTATTAACCCCAATCCCTAACTCCTAAAACCTAACACCTTGGTGGAAATTCTGTCACTACAATATATTCAATAATTGTTCCTTGATTTTTTCCAGTTCGTCTTTCATCTGTACAACGATCTTTTGGATTCCGGCATCATTTGCCTTGGAACTGATGGTATTGATCTCACGCCCCATCTCCTGGCTGACGAATCCCAGTTTCTTTCCCTGCGAATTAGGTTCATTAAGGGTCTCGATAAAATAATCGCAATGCTTTTTCAGCCGCACTTTTTCTTCCGTGATATCTAATCGTTCGATGTAATAAATCAGCTCCTGCTCAAACCGGTTTTCGTCGGGCATGGTTTGCAGCAGATCAGATTTGGCGATGTTCAGAAATCCTGTCCGGATACGCTCACGGATATCGTTGAGGCGGTTCTGCTCAAAAGGATCGATTGAATTGAGTAAATCGAGGATCAATTGAACCCGTGCTCTCATATCGGTTTCAAGGATATTCCCTTCAGCTGTTCGGAATTCCTCAACAGATCGCAAGGCACTTTCAATCCCTTCCGCAAGAATTGCCCAATCTGTTTCCTCGAATTCTGCCTTTTCGTTTTGCAAAACATCCGGGATGCTCAAAATAACCGACAACAATCCCTCCCGGTCTGCTTCCTTCAATTCCGATAAAAGCGATTTCAACTCCTTGTAGTAATGAAGAAAAAACGGTTTATTGATAGAATATGAAGCTGTATCGG
>JBEKST010000113.1:0-9344 GCA_049516815.1 Bacteroidales bacterium
ATCCATTGCCTCGTTGGCTAAACTGACCAGGTTCTCATTATCTTTCTCAATTTGCCATTCAAAAGCCGGTTTTTCAGTATCAGTAACCGTGATCTGTCTTCCTTTATCCGAATGCATCAGGTCCAACGAAGGCACATATCGCCGGTAGGCATTCAGGGCAACAATAAGTTGTATCTTTTTAACAAGTTCATCCAATACAAGATATTCAGGATGTTCCTCAGGAGTAGGGTCTCCCTCCCCGGGAGGATCTCCCTCGACAGGAGGATCCCCTGCAACGGGTTCTACCTCATAATTTTCAGAATGATAATGATCTTCGGCTATTGAGAAAACCTCCTTGCCGATGATCTTCTTGATATCCCGCTCGGCAAAACCGATATAGGATATCATATTTTCAAAATTGATGGATTTGTAGATGAAACCTATCAGTTCCTTCAATTCTAATATGCCGTTTGAATTATTATTGAAGATCATATAGCCTCCGGTTCATTTGTTGGAATCGCCGGATCGGCTTGTCCGCCTGGCCCGGCATTTTTAATCCTATGGCCGGGAGATATACCGGCTTCCGAAAGAACAACATCATGATAGAATCCCATCATTAGGTTTTTCTCCGGAAAATTGATTTTGATGGCAATGTTAATATCTCTCATAATAATATTTTCTGCTATATCGATAGCCGAGAGAAGATAAAGTTTAAAAGCATAAAGCTGTTCTGATCCAGAAGGAAGATTCCCATCCTTTGAAAGATTGCTTAAGGCAGGATGAAGCCCAATGCCGGCCGAAACCTGGAATGAAGCCTCACTGGCAATATTGAGCTGGGCACCGATGAAATCTTTGACTTTTTGGTCTAAAACTGTGATTTCCCAACCCACTCTTTTCCCAAACTGACCTCCTTCTGCAAAAAATGTCTCAGAAGTAACTACTTTGCCAACCTTCTCAATGCCTGATAATGCCTCCATTATTTTTGTAAAGATGGCATCCTTGAAATCTGAAAACATTTTCTCCTTGAATTCAGTACCTTCATCAGTGCATTTCTGAACTAATTTTGCTTTTTCGCCCTCCCAATATTCTGCAGGACTTTCAATATGATATTTTATTGCTGCAGAATTTGCATTAAAGTTTGTAAGAAGTTTTGGAAGGGAGCTGGCCAGACGGATCCAGTTTATGGCGCCGTGAAAAGGTGCCCGGCTATATTCATAATCCAATGCAAAATTATAAAGATTGTTATAGCGCATGGAAATCGGGAAGGCCAATGGATTACTAGGATCAAAAACAGGATATGACCTCAGGGTAAAAAACTCCCGGAGTCCGTTATTATACAATCTTAAGTTCCATGGCCGGCGGAAATCTCCGGTAATAATATGATGTACCAGGTTAAATTCATCAGGCCATTCAAGCCTGGCAAAAGCACAGGATACATGTTCAAGCTTTGCCACCTTGGCAGGATTCCCGATACGAAATCCTAGATTACGGAAGAATTTTGTAAAATGACCGTTAACAGTTGAAAAATCTACCGTTGCACGGGTAAGATATTCCATATAGTCCCATGAATCCAACCAGGACTGAATTTCAGGATCATCCAGAAATTCTTTTATTCTTCTTCCATTTTCAAATTTGATCTTAAACAAAACAGGTCCTTGTCCCCAGATCAACCCGACATTTTTTTCAAGACCCTTTGGCAAAAAATTATCTTCATCGATCAGCATGCGGATCTCTTCAGGATAATTATTTTGTTCACCCAACGGAATTATCTCAAAATCACCGATTCTGGTTGGTATTGTAGCCCTGACATTATTATAAAAAGGAAGAACGGCGCCCGGAAGAGATTGTACGGCACCGGTTACCTGGAAAGTATAACAATTAGGCCCCATAACCCCAATAGAGTAATTGCCGGCAGTAATTATTTTTGCTTTATTTTTTCTTATCATGATTTATCTTAATGTACATTTCATTCCATTGAAATAAAGTATCAAAATTTGCCAGCAATTTCGTGGCTGACGGATATCCTCATCAAAATAAAAAAGCTTTTCATCGGCATATTTGATATCATCACCTTTTGCTGCAGGCCGTAAATGCGCCTGTTTAACATTCCGGAAACCATTTGTGGTATGTTCATCCCTATTTAGAGTAACATGGACAAATGAGAATGATTTCTTTTTTGAAGTAAGTATTCTCATCTGGCGGATAGCTTCCCATAAATTGATCGTTTCTTCGCTCATTCTGCATAATGCAAATCAATATGAATCATTAAATAACCTTTTAGGTTAAAATCAATTCCCCTTTTTAAGAACTGATTCACCAACGGTCGTTGATTTCTCCTTATCGGCTTCCTCTTTGGTAATAAACTGACCGGTAATGGCAGAACGGTACCGGGTCCATGTTCTTTTTTCTTTCTTTGGCATGATCTTTTTTTTGAAATCCCATTATTCTTCCGAACCAATAGATTTGAAGGGCAAACATAATTTGAACGGTAATTTTTTTAAAGGACAAGGATACGAGCAAAAAAAAGGAGTCCCGTTTTCCGGGACTCCCGATCTTTCAGAATTTGATTTGTTTTTCAACATCTGAAATGCTCTGATCAAAGGAAAGTTTAAGGAACTCGATGACCTTCTTGATACCAGGGGTGAAATTGGTGGTGAAGGTATTTCCGTCTGAATCGCTAAGCTGCATCTTGCAGTTGAAATCATTTGAAGAAACCTGGAAACGGTCCAGTTCCTGCCGGGTATTGACTAATTTATTCCTTTTGGTGACAACCAGCTGGAGATTTTCAACTTTGTGAATCTTCTGTTCGAGCGTGAGATCCTTTGGATCTTCTGGCTTGGTTTCTGATTTCAAAATGGCCATTGCGGATTTTTCTGCAACAATGGGAGTTCCATTTGTTTTTGGTACTGATATGGCAACTTTATTCATGGTTTGCGCTCCTGCCCTGGAGACTTATTTTGGCTACTGGCTCGCCGGTTAAAAAAAATTTATGCTTTAAGCAATAGCCGGAATGAAAATTCTGGTGCAAGAGTTCAGGTCAGGTTTTCCGAAGGAAAAATGAATGAACCCAACGGGTAGAAGCTCTTAGCGCCATGATATTTTCATGAGGCTAACTTTGCTATAAATTTTGAGTAACTACTGTGTGCCGGCCATGCCCGGTTCCCATTACTGGCGAGTTTACGAGCAAAAAAAAGGAGTCCCCCGAGTATTCGGGGGACTCCCCTTCTTTTCAGAAAGCTACTTCGGCTTCTGCTTTTACTTCTTCTTTATCTTTCTGATCCTTGATTTCGAAGGTCTGAGAGATATCGAAGACCCGTGCAAGAAGAAACTTATCGAGCTCTTCCGATACGGTTTCTTTGTCATCTTCAATTTTTTTGACCTTGGTCATGGCGGGGATGAAGATGAAATTTCCATGTTGCCCTTTCTTTACGCAACGTCCATGCTTCATCCATTGTTTGAATCCGCCAACGACGGTGAATTTGATTTTTGATTGAAAAGCCAGGAAGACGGAATTTGTTTCTGACAGAATCCGTCCTTCAGGATTCTGAACCGGCATTTCTTCTGCGATGGTTGAACGAAGGTTCCCATCAAGATTTTTGTAATAGGTGAAGAATTCAGCTTGTAAATTATTCATTTTTGATGCCCCTGCCCTGGGGACTTATGATGGCGTCTGGCTCGCCGATGAATAAAAAATTTATACCGAAGAATCACAAACGAAGCGCAGAATTCCGGTGCAAGTGATCAGGTCACGATTTACGATCGCAAATCTGAATGAACCCAACGGGCGAAATATCCGTCAGGAGTTCGCACTTAGCGCTGTGATATTATGGCGAGTTTAACTTTGTATAGAATTTTGAGTTAATAGGTGTGCGCTGGCCAATGGCTTCTTTTTGCCAAGCTTTTTCTTCTCCCGGATACCAGAAGAAAAAGCGGATCCGAATTTTGAGCTCGCAGCGAGCATAAAAAAAACAGGCAGTGATTAACTGCCTGCTCTCTTTAATTGACAAGTTCTTCTGAGAACTGACCTTTAAATTCTGCAAGTTCCCAATCGAACTTTTCAGAATCTATGGCAATAAGTTCTTCAGCATAACCAGGATAGTAAATTGAATCAAGTTCTTCGATGAAGATTTCAACGATTGACTGTTCTTTGGTGTTAATGGCTTGTGCGTTCATAAGGCATTTGTTTTAAGGTTAGAAATGAAATTTTAATTTGCCTATGGCACTTGACCGGGAATAATAAATAATGTCAAGGGTTAGGGTCACTCCTGAGTATTCAGGATGAAAGAACTCGAAGAACTACAATTCCTAAATGAAGTAGCCCTTTACAGTTTTAAATACGCATTCCAGGATGAATTATTCATACGGTAACTTTTTATAAAAATTTCGAGCTAAACCGTGTGGTGGCCACCTTAATTTTCATAAATATGCGAGCAAAAAAAAGCCCCCGGTTTTCCGGGGGCGCCCTGATCACAAGGTCCCTTCATCCGCATACGAATAATAAAGATCATCCGGAGTGATAATCAGATGGTCCAAAACAGTAATATCCAGTAATGTTCCGGCACCGGTACACTTCTTTGTAATCCTTGTATCAGCATCCGAAGGCTGTTTATTCCCTGAAGGATGGTTATGTGCCAGGATGATAGAACTGGCATTTGCTTTTAATGCTGTTTGAAAAATCAATTTGGGATCCACTAAGGTCCCTGATATTCCTCCAGAGGATATTTTTGAATATCCAAGCACTTTGTTAGCTTTGTTCAACATGAGCATATAAAATTCCTCAATATGCTCCAACTGGTTACTCCAGACATCCTTCAGAATATTATAAGCATCATGCGAGTTGGCAACTTTAAGCATATCGGCAGGATGAACTGTGTTGTGGTAGATAATCTCAATCTCCGCAACGGTAGAATTGAACAAGTTTTTCATAAGGCATAGTTTTTAGTTGATGAAAATTTTTGCCTTATATGCAGAACCGAGAAAAATAAATAAAGTCAAGGGTATTGGTCACGATTTGACCAAATCTGAATATACTCGAAGAGCGATAATTCTAAAAGGAGATCGCCCTTTACTGTTTTAACCTGGCACAGGGAATTTTTTACAGGTAATTTTGCAGGAATTTCGAGTCAATATTTCCGCTTCACCGGTGTTCTTTTTTGCTTCTTGTTTCTTTGACGGTCATTTTCAAAGAAAAAAGAAGTGATTTTCTTCAACTTTATCTGCCAAAATGCCATCTTTTGACCTTTTTAAACTGACAAAAAAGCATAAAACGCAGATAATCAAAAAAACATCCTCAAAAAATCTGAAAAATTAAAAATAATATGAATGTCATTAACGACCCGCTCTGCCTTCTCTACGCACGTGACATCCTGCCCAAAAATGGATATATGATTTCCCACGTGCATGCATATATAAAGAGAAAAATCCCACCAATTAAATTGGGAATGAAAATAAGAGAATTATCTTATATCAATTGAAGAAAGAGTAATTGCTCGCTTCTGTTTGGCAACGGCAAGCCAAGTCGGTCGACATAATAGATACTTCATTGCATCTGTAAGGTTTGTTGACTCGAGGGCAAGACGGTTGAAAGAAAGTTTATCTCCTTTCTTTCCTTTGCGGATCTCCCCCTTTGGTCCCAGTTCAAACGGAGTAATTTCTATTTGACTTTTAAGTTCTTTACACTCGAATATATCAATAAGAAGTTTGGGTAAACGTTTATCCCATTCCTTCATTATTACATTCATAAGATTAAATTCATCAGACATTGAGATATTTGCCTGGCCAACATTCATCAATTGTATGATCCAACCTGTAGATCTCCCCATTTTATCAAATTCCAGATCATGTTTGAGTTGAGATGCAAAATCTTTGCCCGCTTTATGATAAGCATTGGCTGCACGGTCATAATATAAATGCAGGATCTTCTTTTTATGCGGCGCAAAGAATAATAGGAACTTATCTGCCAATTCACGGATCCATTCAGGCGATATAGTATAGATGTTCTTAAGTAATCTATAAGTATTATTCTGTTCCTGACCTATTACCAGGCTCATCATATTACCACAATCAAGGCCAGCCTCTAAATGCCGATCATGTTGAAGGTATTTTAATCCTGCAGATGTCTGTCCAAGATTTGATTTTAATCCCCGCTGATCATAGAAATCATAATTATACCCATCTGAATAAAAGTGTTTATCTGTAAGTGCACCATAGAATCTTGATTCTTTCTCTAATGTTTTCCGGATAGATAAAACGGCAATTTTAAATTCTTCAAATGTAAGTGTTGATAAAAGATTTGTGAAATATTCGAGTGTTAAAATATCAACATTGGCAAACGAGGAAACAATATAAAAAAATGTACTATTATGCCGGACCTTCTTCAGGCGATCTTCCCATCTGGCCTGGTTACGTTTTATATTTTCGATCTTTTTGGGATCCTTATTATCACGTTCCGCCACAAATAATTCAAGGTTGATTTCATTTAATACAATAGATGCCTTAAGAATCATCATTATTTGTTCTTTATCCATTTTCTTTTCCATGCGAAGCATCCAATCGTCTTCACCAATAGTAGGATCTGCCATATCACTGCAAAAGGTTTGGCCCATAAAATAATGACTATTGGAATAGAGACGATAATCCCCCCTAAGTGTTGGAAATAATTTACGGAGCTTTTCTTCCTTCAGATATTTTGCTTCATCGCCAAAATGATGGACAACTGAAATTCCGGCATTAATTGATGGCCGGTCCATTGAGGTTAAAAAAAACTTACATCCTTTATATGTAGAAATAGTATGTTTAAAATTGAATGTTTTAATATATGGTTTTGGCCAATAATCCGGAGGTGGTTCATCAACAATATAATGAAGATTCTCATGGAAATCAAGACGGGTTTCCCAACCAACCATAATAGATGGAATGATATTGGTCAGAAGATTAACATAAGTATCTCCTACAAATGCGAAACTTGCCCGGGGCATATCCTCTGAAATATCAATTGTCCGATTTGCAAGGATATCGGTACTCTTGGCCATGCCTCTCCCACCAATGATATAAAGATTTTTGGGTTTCAAAAGATTAACTAGAATGACAAACCAATTTGAAAATTTGATATTGGCTTCTTCTGATGATATTCTATTACCTTTCACTTTCAATAAGTTCAAAAGAAACGTCCTCAATTAAAGCATCCCTGCGAATCTTCATTTTTTGAGATTCTGTAATATCTATGGCATCAATCATTTCCGCCAATTCACGGCGATCGATCTTTGTTATTCCCAATCTTTCAGGATCAATTACATAAAGATTCACTTTTCGCTTAAGATCACCTTCAGGAATCTCAATTGGTTTTTCTTTTCCAATACCGCGATATTTTCCGGCAAGTTCTTTTAAATCCCGGAAATTCTTAAAATCATTCATCTCTGCTGCGATCATGGCCATATTATCCAATTGATCAGCATAAATATTCGCCCATGCTTCAACTTTAACCTCATTATCAAGATTAAAAAAATTCAATGTTTCATTAAAGAGTTTATTTGCCTGCCAGAGTGTGATCTTGGGCCACTGAAGGCGGACCATAGAGATAATATAATTCTTGGATTTGAATTTATTATATAGAGCACGAATGAAATCGATTTGTTCATAATATTTTACGACATTTTCCGGAAGATTTTCTGTTTCGCCACGTTCGATCAATGCCTGAAGCTGGCAATATTCCTTTTGCTCATTATCATAGAGAACCTGCTTTTTTAAAGTCTCTATTTTTTGAAAAAACGCATCCTTAGTCCATTGCTGGATCGATGCCAATGAACCATCTTTCGCTTTCCGCAAATTTGCCTTTGAAATCTCAGCTTGTGTGATCAATTTGCCGCGATCATAATGATATTTTACCTTGGATCCTGGGATATTGAAAGATTCAATAAAGGAATTTTTTTCCACATCCAGATACATAGCGATTTGCTCGAGCGAATAATTTATAGACGCTAGATCTTCAATATCCTTAAACTGTTGCGTTGTCCATTCCATTTAAAATCTCGTTTTTGCGAAATTCAAATACTGATTTTGAATTCAAAAAGATATATTGCTCATGCTGGGCATTTTCTCCCCAGTTCCCGGATCCTTCAACACAAAAATAATGATCAGAAGTCCGGATCAGGGCAATTTTACTATGATTCCAGGAATATTTGACGGTCACCGGATATTTTTCTACCAAGGAAATAAGATAATCATAAACTTTGGGCAACCGGCTACGGACGGAATCACTTATGAAAATATCAACTTTCATAATACTTCCATTATCAATCAATTTTATCAGTGCATCAATGATCCGGATATTGATAGAATATGTTGAAAGAATCAAATGGATAACCTTTCCGGCCTCCTTGAGTATAAATGGGATAAAAGTAAAGGCATTGAATGAATTTACTGTCCATAAAAAATAGATTTCGTCTTTTCCGGGGATCCTGCCGGCGAGCTGCTTGATACTTTCAACTTTTTCTCTATGGATCTGAAAAAACTTTTCGACAAGGATACCGGATTTTTGCTCCGGTGGCTGGATAATTATATCCGGATCCAGTTCATTGATATCAAAATATTTATTCTTCACTTATAAGTTAAGTAATCGGTTAACTTCCATCAATTCATTTTTCATTTTCTCTACCCTTTCCATCCGATTGGCGGTCTGTCCATGGCCAGGTTGACTGCGAATCAATTTTTTATTCTTAACCATATTATTTTCCAACCTGATTTTTAAACGAACAATATCACCCAGGGTCATCCCGCGGATCTGGTTTATTCTTTTATAAAAAGAAAAAATTGGATGTTTTCCCAGGACCCTGCCATTTTCCCGGTAAAAATTAAATTCTGCCCATATGGATTTATTCTCAAGATAATTTTCAACAGTGCCTGAAGAATGTTCCAAGACCGAGACACTATCATTTTCTTGGAATAATAAATCACGATGTTTAATATATTCATCATGTGTTGCGAGCATATCTGCCCAGAGGATCTTCAGCTCGGGAGGGCAGTCGCTTTTGGTCAGGAACGGAAATTTCTCCCGCATCCGGATGGCCGGCACCGAGCTGAGTGCTATTTTTTTGCTTTAATGGGTTTGCTTGCACTTATAATGGAAGGTGTCTTAACCGGTTTCTTTGAGCCTTTTGCAACAGATTTTTTTGATCCTTTTACAACAGGTTTCCTTGGGGCATTTACATTGGAAATCCCCATCTTCGGAGATTTAACCATTTCAGGATCCAGGACCTCAATCTTCTTTATTGCAGATGGACGAACCGGCATCTTCATAATTAAATTGAATGCATCTTTTGGGAGATCGGCCAATTCACGGAGTTGTTCAAAAAGAACACCCTGCATAT
>JBEKST010000114.1:0-9298 GCA_049516815.1 Bacteroidales bacterium
GCTTATTCTGTCGCACCGGTTACTAATGCGATCGTGTATGTCTGGACATTGCCTGCAGGTGCTACCATTGCTTCCGGTGCCAATACCAACTCCATCACTGTGAACTTTGCATCAAATGCCTCCAGCGGTAATATAACCGTTTATGCCAACAACATCTGCGGTAATGGTACTACTTCACCACCGTTTGCTGTTACAGTCAATGCGCTACCCGCAGCCTCCGGTACTATTACCGGTCCGTCCTCTGTATGCCAGGGATCTACCGGTAACGTTTATACTGTTCCTGCTATTGCAGGCGCCACTGGTTATATCTGGAGCGTCCCCGATGCAGCCTTCATCACCAGCGGAGCTAATACCAATTCGATCACGGTAAGTTTCTCTTCTCTTGCAATGTCTGGAATTATCACTGTCCGCGGAACCAACTCCTGCGGAAATGGTGCGGTTTCCCCGAATTTCCCGGTGACCGTTAATCCTATTCCGCCTGCTCCCGTGGTCACTAATACAGGATATATCGTGTCAAGCAGCGCTCCCACAGGGAACCAGTGGTATTATTCAGCAACCCAAAGCGGAACAGGAGCGCCTATCAGCGGAGCCACTGCACAGACATACAACGCTGCCTTGACAGGCACCGGTTATTACTGGTCGATTGTTACGTTAAACGGTTGTTCTTCACTTGAGTCGAACCACCAGTATGTTATCGTTACCGGCATTGATTCGCATTCATCATCGGCAATCAATATTTATCCGGTTCCCAACAATGGACAGTTTAATGTTTCCATCACCACCACTTCCAGTGAATCTTTCTCCATCAGTGTTTATAACAGCCTTGGGGTAAAGATCTATAAAGAAACGAAGGTGGATGTGAACGGTTCGCTCCAGAAGGTGATCGACCTGAGACCCGTGCCAAGTGGCGTTTACACTTTGATCTTTGAAAACAGCCAGAATCAGGTGGTGAAGAAGATTATTGTGAACAAATAGTTATCAGGCAATTGATAAAATATAATTTTTAATTCTTCATTTTTAATCCTTCATTAGAAAAAGCTGCATCGTTTCCGATGCAGCTTTTTTATCTTTGCATCTATCCAGGTTGAAAGAAAAAAGCCGTGATAGATAAATTTTTTCATACTGTTTTTTTGATCACTTGCTTTTCTGTCTCTTCCCATGCCCAGTATTACAGCACCGGACAAGATCCGGCATCGATACACTGGAGGCAGATCCGGACAAAAAACTTTCAGTTGATCTATCCACAGGACTTCGAAAAAAAAAGTCAATACCTAGCCAACATCCTGGAGATCGCCCAAAGAAATGAAACGAAAACTTTATCTGCAAAAGTGCCCCGTATCCCCATTCTGATTCATTCCCGGTCTTCTGAATCCAATGGAGTAACGGTGTGGGCGCCTAAAAGGATTGAATTTTATTCCTGCCCGCCACAAAACATCTATGCGGAAGAATGGCTTGAGCAGCTAGCCCTTCATGAATACAGGCATGGCGTACAGATCAGCAAGATGAATCAGGGATTTACGAAAGTGCTTTCATATCTATTCGGCGAACAGGCAACAGGGGGCATACTCGGACTTTACATCCCGTCATGGTTCCTGGAAGGAGATGCCATATGCACAGAGACAGCACTGTCGAACTCCGGAAGGGGAAGAACCTCTGCATTTGAAAATATCCTAAGAGCACAGTTGCTGGATACAGGGATCTGGTCATATGATAAAGCAGTACTGGGATCTTACCGTACCTTCATCCCCGATCAATATGAGCTGGGATATCCCCTGGTGGCCGAAGCCCGGAAAACCTACGGACCTCAGTTATGGAATACTGCACTGGACCGCACGGCAAAGCTTCCTTTCATGGTCATTCCTTTTTCTTCCGGGATCCATAAGGTGACCAGACTTACAAAAGTGAGGTTTTATAAAAAGATGCTTTCTGATCTGACCAATGAATGGAAAAATCAGGAGAAAGCCATCACTTATACTGATTACATCCCGGTAACAAAAAAAGACAGTAAAAATCATTCTATCTATCTTCACCCGGTATTTCTGAACGATTCGGTTATCATTGCAGAAAAAGAATGTATGAACGATCCTGACCAGCTTGTGCGGATCGACCGGAAGACAGGAAACGAAAAAAAGGTTGTGACAATGGGAACGACCCAGGATGAATCCATTTCCGTCAGCAGGAATTACATCGTCTGGTCAGAGCTGCAACCCGATGCAAGGTGGCAGAACCGGGATTATTCGGTCATCCGAATCCATGACCTGCGAACCGGCAAGACCCGGAACCTCACACAGAGAAGCCGCTATTTTGCTCCATCTCTATCCCCAGATGCCAACCGGATAGCTGCCATTAAACTTGACCCGCAAAACTGCTGTTCCATTGAGATCCTGGAACTTCCTGGAGGGAAAACGGTAAAAAACTTTCTCCTGGAAAAAAATGCCCTGGCCCTTATGCCCAACTGGTCCCATGACGGGAAAACACTGGTCTTTACCATCCTGAATGAAAAAGGGAAGAGTCTCGCCATTTTGAACATCCTTTCCGGGAAAATCCGGTATATCCTTCCCTTCAGTTTCACCGAAATCTCTGGCCCCGCCTTTTTTTATCACAGCTATATTGTTTATGCTGCCGACTATTCGGGAATTGAAAATATTTATGCTGTTGATACCGCTACAAAAAAGATTTACCAGGTTACCTCCTCCAGGTTTTACTCCAAAAATCCCGATTTTACCAGGGACCGCAGGAAGATGATTTATTCTGATTATTCTTCGGACGGGCTCAGGGTTGTCGAGGCCAGGATCGATACGAACCGCTGGATCCCGCTCGAAAAGATCACCGATACCTCCATCAAACTCTACACATCGCTGGTTCAACAGGAACAGGCAAACATCCAGGACAGCATTCGTGAACGCCGGATTTATAAGATGTATGAATCCGATTCCTGCGACCTTGTAAAAGATACAATAAAGGGGAAAGTTTATGCCTCGCAGAGATACAACAAGTTTCTTCACTTGTTCAACCCCCACAGTTGGGAACCAGCCACCTTTGATGCAGACAACCTTATAATTAAACCCGGAATTTCAATACTTTCCCAGAATGTCTTAAGCAGTATGTTTGTCAGTGCAGGATGGGAATATAACACCAATGAATCCACCGGGAAGGTTTTTGCCAACCTCAGCTACCAGGGTCTCTACCCGGTTTTCAACCTGGGTTTTGATATCGGGAACCGGGCTGCTTACTATCTTATCGCCAGGAACGAACCGGTCCGGTTTACCTGGCAGGAGATGAATTTCAAACTGCATACAAGCATTCCCTGGAACTTTTCACGGGGAAAATATTACCGCTACCTGACCCCCTCCATTGGCACCACGATGATTGACATCACGCACAATGCCTCCACCCCATCGCGGTTGACGAAAGGATTGATCATGACGATCGATTACCAGCTCTCCGCCTCCCAATATCTCCGGTCCTCCGCAAAAGACATGTTCCCCAGGATAGGTCAAACCCTCGACCTCAATTTCAGGAATACGCCCTTTGCCGGTAACCAGATGGGCGACATCTGTGCAGTACAAACCAATCTCTATTTCCCCGGGATTTTCAAACACCAGGGGATTTGGGCCTACGGCGCATACCAGTCGTACCACCGTCGCAATGATACCTTTTACACCTATGCCAGCATCATCAACTTCCCAAGAGGATATACCGGGGTGATGGATGAACAGGTTATAAGCGTTGCGTTGAATTATAAGTTGCCTCTTTTCTACCCCGACCTGAGCCTGGGATCGCTGGTATACTTTAAACGGTTTAAGTTGAATCTATTCTTCGACTGGGCACAGGGATGGACAGGGAAACTGGTGAATATCTACCAGTCAACCGGAGCTGAACTCACAACCGACCTGCACATGCTGCGATTTCTTTACCCGTTCGACCTGGGGGTGAGAGCTGTCTTCTTCCCGGAAGATTCATCTTGGGGATGGGAGTTGCTGTATGCTATTAATCTTTAGCGGACAGGCAGACGAGTTGGCGAGTCTTTTTCTTGGTAAATTTGTGACTCTTTGATTTTTAATTATTAATTAAATAGAGATAAAAAATGGATAATTTAGTGGTCCTTCGTTTGTTATTGTTCGGGATCATCTTTTAGATTTCTTAGATGAAATTGTGAAGTAATACACGGCAGGCAGACTAACCGCGGCTGCTGGCAGGCGTCAGGAGCAATCTTAAGGCTTCGATTAAACTGTATAGTAAATTTAAAATATACTGCATCTTAATAAAAATGCAAAGTATTTTTCTTTTAGATGCAGTAATGCCGATAGGAACAGCAGCTAAGATTTTGCAAACTTGTTCCGTATCGGTATACTATATAAAAACATAATCATGGATGATTTCTCAAAAAAATCCGTCTTAGTAACAGGTGCATCTTCGGGAATTGGAAATGCAGTTGTTGTTTATCTTGCAAAACAGGGTTATACAGTTTTGGCTACTGTTCGCAAGAATTCTGATGCAGAAACTTTGAATACACTTGGGTTCAATAACCTGAAGCCATTGTGTCCGCTTGACCTTACAAAACAAGAACAAATACTTTCTATAGCTAATTCTTTAAAAGAGCAGATAAAAAACAATGAATTGCCTTCTTTATATGCTGTTATCAATATTGCAGGAGGTGGACAAATTGCTCCTATTGAATTAATGAACATTCCCAATTTCAGAGAAGAATTGGAAAAACGTCTTGTAGGTCCAATATCATTGCTGCAAGAAGTATTACCTTTGCTGCGCCACACTAAAGGTAGAGTTCTTTGGATTTCCACCCCGGGTTTATTTCCTGTTCCTTATGTGGCTGACATACATGCTCCGGATTTTGCTGTAAATTATTTGGCAAGAACTTTAAATTTAGAGCTTCGTCCTGATGGTATAAAAAATATTCTTATCCGATGTGGAGGAATTAATACACCATCTCCTAAACGAACAGAGAATAACATTATTGAAAAGTTAAAGGATTGTCCAAACAAAAGGATAGGTATTTACGAAAATCGCTTAGATAAATTAGAAAAGGAATTAAAAAAATTTACTGCTAAAAGAACAGAGCCAGAAAAGGTCGCAATATTAATTTCAAAAGTATTGAGCACTGAGAATCCAAAAGTAAGGTATCAGGTTGGTTATTTGTCGGGATTAGGCGCTTTTCTTGAAAAACTTCCACAATCTTGGGTTGATTTTATTATGGGGAAAAGAGAAAGCTAAACATAACGCAATTTAAAAATAATAAAACCTTAAATCTGATGATATGATAACTTGCAATAAGTGTATTTTAAACGATAATTATCCTGGAATTTCTTTCAATGAAATGGGGACATGCTCTTTGTGTGTTGAACAGAGAAAATATAAACCAATTGGTGAAGATAAACTGCTAGACATCTTACAGGAAGCAAGAAAGAAAAACTCTGATTATAACGCTCTGGTGCCATTAAGTGGAGGTAAGGATAGTACATACATGTTACACTTAGCTGTAAATGTGTATAAACTTAAGGTCCTCGCCATGACTTACGACAATGGTCTATTCAACCAAATAGCATTAGATAATATTCAAAGTGCGATAGAAATCACAAAAGTTAAGCATGTATTTTGTAAACCTGATAAAGAGATTCAAAGAAAGATCTATAGAAACATGTTTCTTCTCTCCGGAGATATTTGTGGCGCTTGTGATATTGGAACAAAAGCCAATATTTTAAAGGTTGCAAAGGATTTCTCTATTCCATTAATTTTTTTTGGAACATCCCCGTTAGAAAATGATTCTTTTTTACCTGACTCTATTCAAGATATAGCAAGGTTTAAATATATTTTAAAAAAATCCAATGATTTAAGCAGAAAAGAAATTAATGATTTTCTGATTTATCCTAATCTTAATCTTTTTTTGTTTTCATTTTATAAAAAAATTGGCAAAATAGCAAAAGAGGTAAGTCCTTTATATTTCATCAACAATCCTACTGATAAAGAAATGGGCGATATTATTGCCAAAGAATTGAATTGGAAAGAAGATAATAGCAGGGAATACTCAAAACATTTTGATTGTACGGCAGAACCTTTGACAAATTATGTGAGAAATAAAATATATGGTTATGAAAGGAGGCTCTGCCAATATAGTAATATGATAAGACGAAATGAGATAACGAGAGAAAAAGCTTTAGAATTGTATTCAATTGACGACATTGAATCAAAGCCTGCCAACTATCAGAATGTTTTAAACTACTTACAACTTACAGAAGAAGACCTTCAAATGATTTTAAAGATTCCACCATTAAAATATGAAAGGAATACTTCAAGAATAAATAGATTTTTTACACGATTAATGAAATTAAAGAAATTAATAAATAACCGTTAACGAGCAGGTAGCCGATCAATGATTCAGAGGAAGGCCGCGCACTGAACCGCCGTGTCGAGCTGGTGAAACAGTAGGCAAGAAAAAGAATGACAATCTTGAATCGTAAATAATTTAATAGCTTTGCATTCTTCATGCAAATGAAAACCCTAAATAAAATCATCACCGCTGCATTGCTGATGCTGCCGTTATGGTCATTTTCGCAGGAAAGAACGAAGATTCTCCTGGAACATGCCGACTCACTCGTACACAGCAGCAAAATCCGGCCGGAGTTCCAGCGTCTCATGGGAAACGTGAGACTCAGCCACGACAGCACCATTCTCATGTGCGACAGCGCCTTCCTGAATGATGAAAAAAACTTTGTGTTGGCATACGGAAACGTGCATATCCAGGTGAGTGACACACTCAACCTTTTCGGTGACTCCCTCAATTACGACGGCAATACCCGTATCGCAAAGATCTGGATCAACGTGAAGCTGATCGACAACGAAACTACTCTCACCACCGATACACTTTCTTTCGACCGCACTACCAAGATTGCCAGCTATGAATACTGGGGAAAGATCGTCAACGGTAAAAATGTACTGGTCAGCAAACATGGCTATTACCATACCCAAACAAAGGAATTTTTCTTCAGGAAAAAGGTGATATTGATCAACCCCGAATACGTGATGCATTCCGATACTCTTATGTACAACACGGTTACGAAGGTGACTTATTTCTATGGTCCTTCCACCATCAAGGGGAAAGAGGATTCCATCTATTGTGAGAACGGCTGGTACAACACCAGCAGCGATGTGGCCCGCTTCCGTAAGAACGGCTGGATATACCACCTCGACCAGATCCTGACCGGCGACAGCCTCTACTATGAACGGAAGACCGGCTATGGTCAAGTTTTCAAACATGCAGTACTGATAGATACAGTGCAGAAGACGACGCTCACCGGCAACTATGGGGAACTGCAGCGTAAGAAAGGCTTTGCCTTCATGACCGACAGCGCAATGGTGAAGATGATCGACAAAAAAGATACGCTCTTCCTGCATTCCGACACAGTATATGCGACTTTCGACACTAACCAAAATATCCATAACATCCTATGCTATTACAAGGTCAAGTTCTTCCGCCGAGACCTGCAGGGAATGTGCGATTCAATGTCTTACCACGGACGCGATTCCACGCTGTTCCTTTATCATGATCCTGTATTATGGTCGGAAAAGAACCAGCTCACCGCCGATTCCATCAAACTCACCCTCCTCAATAGCCAGATCGACTCGATGATCCTTATTAACTCCGCCTTCATCATTTCCATAGATGATACGAACAAATACAACCAGGTGAAAGGAAGAGACATGATAGGCTTTTTCAGGAACAATGAATTATATAAGATCAAGGTGATTGGGAATTCCGAAACTATTTATTTTGCAAGGGAAGATGACCGCAGCCTCATCGGGATCACGAAAGTCTATTCCAGCGACATGCTGATCTTCGTCGAAAAAAACCAGATCAAAACGATCACCTATATCAACGAACCCAAAGGAGTAACCTACCCTGAAAAGGATTTTTCACCCTATGACCTGAAACTGAAAGGGTTCAGATGGATCGAAGGAAAAAGGCCCCTGACAAAAATGGATATATTCCACTGGTGAAATACCCTTCCCCTACTTTATAACTTTGTAAACTTAAAACTTTTAACTAAAAGACCGAGACTTTCACGTATTTTTTGGGATTAGCCTTGATGTCCTCCAGCAGGAGGTTCAGGTCACGTGCAGCTTTTTCCAATTCTTTGTAAAGCTTATCGTCGTTCACCAGCAACCCTAAGCTTCCCTTACCGTTATTGATCTTATTCACCGCGATATCGATATCCCCTATCGACTTGTTCACTTGGGCGATAGTGGCAGGGATTCTCGCTTTGGCAAGTGAATCGCTTAGTTCCGAGAAGTTGGTTAGGATGTTATTGATTTTCTGGTTATTGTTCTTCAGGTTCATGCTGATCGATTCGATGTTTCCGATGATGCTGGCCAGGTGGTTGCGCTGTGAACCCACAAGGGTGTCCAGGTAATAGGTGGTATGAGAAAGGTTGTTCAGCATATCCTTAATATGCAGGATAGAAGCGGCAAGGTTATCCCGTGTATCCTTGTTCAGTACTTCCTGTATGAGGGTGGCAACGGTATCGATTGATCCCAACAGGCGTTCTGTTTTATTTTTGAGTGGAATGAGTTGCTGGTTGAGTTCTTCCCCGATGGATGCCTCGATGAAAGATTTCAGGGTATCTTTGTCTTTCAGTGTTTTTTTAGAGTCGCCCAGCACGATCTCCACATATTTTCCTCCGATGAGGTTATCCGAATTGTTGATTCTGGCGATGGAATTGGTCGGGATCGGGTAATTTTCTGTAATATAAAGCTCTGCGACAATCTTTCCGCGCTGCTTATTGGAGAAATAAAGGGCTTTAACCTGCCCTACCTTCATCCCGCTGATCGCAACGTTATTTGCCGGTACCAGGCCGTTCACCTTGTCGTACAACGCATATATAATCATCTTGTGCTTGAAAAGTTCCATCCCCTTCAGGTACATCAGTCCCCAGATCAGAATGGCTGCTGCAATCACAAAAATGATCCCTACCCGGAATTCTTTTGTCAATTTGAACTTCATGCGTATTAATTTCAGGACAAATTTACAAATTTTTATGCCGAAAGCCTTGATGAATGATAATAAAAGTCACAGAGTCATAAAGTCACAAAGTAAGTTTCAACTAAGCAACTAAACGACTGAACAGAATTTCGCCACCTGCCTGACGGTAAGCAGGTTTCGTTTTTCATTACTTCGCTTTTTCTAAAATCAGCTTCTTTGCTTCTGCAACAGTAATCCTCTCCTCC
The DNA here is from genome assembly GCA_049516815.1 of Bacteroidales bacterium. GTDB lineage: Bacteria > Bacteroidota > Bacteroidia > Bacteroidales > FEN-979 > FEN-979. Next base: position 9,241 of record JBEKST010000114.1, read on the forward strand.
CCGTGGAAAGCTACTATAAAGGCATCGGTAAATCCCCTCCTTCTGGCCTCAGCCAGCA
>JBEKST010000115.1:0-9285 GCA_049516815.1 Bacteroidales bacterium
TTGTTGAAGCCAAAGAAATCAAGGTTTTCTGGGGAAAGGATTTTCTGATCACCATGGGCAAATCACACTGGCTGATCAAGGAATTGTTCAAACAGGAGCAAAATGAAACTCTTGCCGGACAAAAAATGACAATTGAATCCAGTGATGCATTGTTATACAAGATCCTTGAATACATGATTGAAGATACCCGGAAGTTGGTAGATCTTATCGACCAATCAGTAGATACTTGTGGTAAGGAACTTTTTAGTCGTAAACCGGAAAAAACAATTGAGAAAATTTCGATCACACGGAAAAATGTCATTCTTCTCAATACGATCTTAAAACCTCAAATGAACTTATTCAATAAACTACAAAGCGGTGCTATCAGGGGGTTTGCCGACAACATGGAAAATTACTGGGGAAATATCATGGACTCCTACCAGCGTGCCTGGGACATCATCGAGGACGACCGCGAACTGATCATAGGGTATTCAAAAACCTTCGATTCCCTGCAGGTCAACAAAACCCATGAAATCATGAAAATACTCACACTGATCGCTTCCATCTTTCTTCCCCTGACTTTTTTTGCCAGCGTTTTCGGGTTGATGATCAAACTGCCTGTCAGGGAATACATGCAGTCTAATCTAATCATTTCAGGAGTAATGTTAGGGATTGCCTTGTTCGTGGTAATCTATTTTAAGATCAGAAAATGGATGTAGCTCAGTGATCTTTGTTCATGACTTCCATCTGCCGTTGGATGGATTCTTCGTGCAGCGCTTCCAACAGTTTTAACAGGAATTCCCTTGATAAACCTATTCGCACGCCAGTATCTACGCGGTTGTGGATGATCCGGCTCCAACGTTTCAACTGGAGAATGGTTATGTTGTTTTCTTTCTTGTATTTCCCGATCTCTTCCACGATATTCATCCTCCGGCCGAGAATGTCAATCAGTTCTTCATCCAGTTTATCGATCTCCGAACGAAGTTCTTCCAATTTATTCTCAAATTCGATAGTCCCATGTTTCTCACGGATGACCAGTCCTGAAAGCAACTCTCTCAGTTGAACTGGCGTGATCTGTTGCTCTTTATCGGTAAGGGCCTCTTCCGGTCTTATGTGGACCTCGATCATCAGCCCGTCCATTTCCAGGTCGAGGGCTTTCTGAACTACCGGGAACAGCAAACTGGTTTCCCCGCAGATATGGCTGGGGTCAACCAGAACAGGAAGTTCGGGGTATAATCGTTTCAATTCGATCGGGATCTCCCACATGGGAGCATTCCGGTAAGGAGTGTGGGTAAAAAATGAAAATCCGCGGTGGACAGCAATGAGTTTCCGGATGCCAGACTGGTTAAGTCTTTCCAGAGCCCCGATCCAGATCTTGATGTCCGGGTTCAGCGGATTTTTGACCATCACCGGGATATTGACGCCACGGAGAGCTTCACTGATTTCCTGGATCGAAAACGGGTTTACAACAGTACGGGCACCGATCCACAGGATATCGATTCCATGGCTGAGCGCTTCTTCTACATGCCGTGGATTGGCGACTTCTACTGTAGTGAGCAGACCGGTTTCGGCTTTCACCTTTGCGAGCCATACAAGTCCATGCTTGCCCACTCCTTCGAATGAACTCGGCCTTGTGCGTGGCTTCCAGAGCCCCGCCCGGAAAACCTTGATCTGCGGGATCTTTGCAAGTTCTCTTGCCGTCGACATTACTTGTTCTTCCGATTCGGCGCTGCAGGGGCCTGCAATGACAAAGGGCGGCGATTCCACCGGCAACCATTTGCTCATGGAAAGTATGTCAGGAAAAACATTCATATTACCGTTTTTCTTCGGGTTTGCTTTTCAGATTTCAGCAAGATTGAATCCATTTGTAAAAGTAACAAAAAAACCCTTTGCCGGAAACCGGTATTTCCCGTATTTTTGCGGGTTCAACACCGATGTTCACATGGAAAAGATGCAACAGGCAAAAATCCGCGATCTGCTGAGGTCAAAAGAAACAGGAAAAGAATGTTTGGTAAGAGGATGGGTCAGGACAAAAAGAGGAAATAAGAACATCACCTTTATTGCACTCAATGATGGCTCGGTCATTCATACCATCCAGGTTGTGGCTGAAGTAGCACAATTCAGTGAAGAACTGCTGAAACAGATCACTACCGGCGCCTGCATCGAAGTGATCGGAACCCTAGTCAATTCACCTGCATCAGGACAACCCGTCGAGATCCAGGCAAAGAAGATAAAAGTCTTTGGAACCTCTGATCCGGAAACCTACCCCTTGCAGAAAAAAGGACATTCCCTTGAATTTCTCCGCGAGATCGCACACCTGCGCCCGCGTACAAATACCTTTGGTGCCATCTTACGCATCCGCCATGCGATGTCATTTGCCATCCATAAATATTTTAATGATCACGGATTTTATTACCTCCATACGCCCATCATCACGGGATCTGATGCGGAGGGTGCAGGGGAACTGTTCCGCGTTTCCATCCTTGATCCGAAAAATCCTCCTTTGAAACCCGATGGTTCCGTTGATTTTAATGAAGATTTTTTCGGGAAAGAAACCAAACTGACTGTCTCTGGGCAGCTCCAGGCAGAACTTGGGGCATTGGCCTTGTCACTGGTTTATACCTTCGGCCCTACGTTTCGTGCCGAAAACTCAAATACTCCCCGCCACCTGGCTGAATTCTGGATGATCGAACCGGAAATGGCATTCTACGATATCACAGATAACATGGACCTGGCGGAAGATTTTCTGAAATATCTAATCAGCTACGCCCTTGAAAATTGCATGGATGACCTGGAGTTTCTCAACAAAATGTACGATACCGAACTCATCAAACGTTTGAAATTTATCACCGAAAACGACTTTGTTCGCTTAGGTTATACCGAAGCGATGGAAATCCTGAAAACTTCCGGGCAGACTTGGGAATTCCCGGTTGACTGGGGAAGCGACTTGCAGGCCGAACACGAACGCTACCTGGTTGAAAAGCATTTTCACAAACCGGTTATCCTGACCGATTTTCCAAAGGAGATTAAAGCGTTTTACATGAAAATGAATGAGGATAACAAAACGGTTCGCGCCATGGATGTGCTGTTCCCGAAGATCGGGGAGATCATTGGCGGTTCCCAGCGTGAAGAGAACCTGGAAAAGCTTACAAACCGTATCCATGAACTCAATATCCCCGAAAAGGATGTTTGGTGGTACCTGGATACGCGGAAGTTCGGAACAGCGCCGCACAGCGGCTTCGGACTTGGATTTGAAAGGCTGATTCTTTTTATGACGGGAATGAGCAACATCCGCGATGTGATCCTGTTTCCGCGCACGCCAAAAAATGCGGAATTCTGAGAAAATATTTTTTCAAAAAAAAAATTTCTCAATAAATCCTATTACCTTTTCGATTTTAGCCGATTAATGGGAATAAAACTTTTTCCTCTAAGGCTAGTTTAATGTTTTTTGGAATTACACCGAGGGACACAGAGAGGGCACAGAGGATCACAGAGAAACATTATGGAGATTAATGAGATTACCCGGAAAATCATTGGCTGTGCTATAGAAGTGCATAAACATCTTGGTCCGGGATTATTGGAATCTGCTTATACGGAGTGCATGATTTTTGAATTACAGAATTCCGGTTTAAGAGTTGAAACTCAAAAGCCTGTCCCGGTTATTTATAAAGAAAAAAAATTAGATTATGGATATAGGATTGATATCCTGGTTGAGGATACAGTGCTCATTGAATTAAAATCTATTAATGCGTTCAATCCAGTCCATGAAGCCCAGATTCTGACCTATATGAAATTTGCCGGAAAGAAAATCGGCTTGCTGATCAATTTTAATGTAACCATGCTCAGAAACGGATTGCGTAGATATCGGTTATGACCGCCTCTGTGAAACTCTGTGCCTTCTCTGTGTCCCTCTGTGTAATACCAAAGCGGGAAAGTGTTTGCAACCGGATAGATAAAAATGATCTTTCATTAACTGAATTATTATAAATCCACTCCCTCATTGGTATTTTTTTTATCTTTACAAGGAAAAATTAATGAATGGAAAAACGTTGGGTACTTAAAGAATCAGGTGACCGGGAAATGGTAAAAAACCTTGCCCAGGAACTTAACATCGACAGGAACCTGGCGGAGTTGCTGATACAAAGAGGAATCACGACCTTTGAAGAAGCCCAGGCGTTTTTCCGTCCTTCTCTCTCCAATCTTCATGATCCTTTCCTGATGAAAGATATGTCGGCTGCGATCGACCGGATCGAAACAGCCCTCGAAGAAAACCAGAAAATATTGGTATATGGGGATTATGATGTGGATGGCACTACCGCCGTTGCGCTGGTGTATACATTCTTCCATAAGTTTTATGATCAGCTGGATTTTTACATCCCTGACCGTTACATTGAAGGATACGGCATTTCATTCAAGGCAATCGACTTTGCTGCCGAAAACCAATTTTCCCTTATCATTGCCCTTGATTGCGGGATAAAAGCAGTTGAAAAAATACAGTATGCAAATGAAAAAGGAGTTGATTTTATCATCTGCGACCATCACCGCCCGGGAAATGAACTTCCTCCGGCCTGCGCGGTGCTCGATCCCAAACGTGCAGACTGCCCCTATCCATATAAGGAATTATCAGGTTGCGGGATCGGTTTCAAACTGATCCAGGCCTATGCACAACGCAACAATATTCCGTTCGATGACCTCACGCAATACCTGGACCTGGTGGTTGTGAGCATAGCTTCCGATATTGTCGATATCACCGGGGAAAACCGAATCCTGGCTTATTATGGGCTGAAACTGATGAATATCAAACCGCGTCCCGGACTGGAGGCTATCCTCCGGTATAGCAATGTTCAGAAAAAAAACAACGGGAACGGTGAAGGATTTTTCAATAAAGAATTAACGATAACCGACCTTGTATTCCTGATTGGTCCCAGGATCAATGCTGCAGGACGGATCGAAAGCGGACGGAATTCCGTCCGCTTACTTATTTGTGAGGATCTTGAGGAAGCCCTTCACCTGGGTGAAAAGATCGATAATTACAATACCGAACGGAAAAACCTGGATACGCTGGCCACACAGCAGGCCATCGAGATGATCGAACTGGATGAACGCCTGAAAACATCAAAGAGTACCGTCATCTTCAACCGCGACTGGCATAAAGGAGTGATAGGGATCGTGGCTTCCCGGCTCACCGAACATTACTACCGGCCTACCATTGTTCTTACACTATCGGGTGAACTGATCACCGGGTCTGCCCGGTCCGTCAAAGATTTTGATGTGTATGATGCGATCGATTCCTGCAGCGACTTATTGGAACATTTCGGAGGTCACAAATATGCAGCAGGATTATCCCTGAAGCCGGAGAACCTGCAGGCTTTTATTGACCGTTTTGAGCGGGTTGTGACAGAAATATTAAACGGAAAAGAATTAGTTCCAGAGATTGAGATCGACACCGACCTGCCGCTTAGCAACATCAATTCGAGGTTTTATAACATCCTGAAGCAGTTTTCCCCGTTTGGCCCTGGCAATATGTCGCCGCTATTCAGGACCGATGGTATCATCGATGCAGGCGGATCAAGGATCGTAGGGAAAAACCACCTGAAGTTGTATGTTGTTCATCCCGAAATTTCCGGCGGGCCTTTTTCTGCTATCGCGTTCCAGCAGGGGGATCACTTCGGAAAAATCGAAAAAGGGATCCCTTTCAATATCTGTTATCACGTGGAAGAAAATGAATGGAACGGAAACATTTCCCTTCAACTGAATATCAAGGATATTAAATTCGGGGATTAAACTTTGCAATTTCCAAAACAAACACCCATCTGGTTTGCTTTCTTGATTAGTGGATGATCGAGGGGCACCGTGCGTAATTTTTCACCTACTTCTTTCAGGGGAACCGCAATGATCTCGTCATTGTGTGCAGAGACCATCATACCGAACCGTCCTTCTGCAATGAGTTCAACAGCGTACGTGCCATACCGTGTTGCCAGCACCCGGTCCATGGGAGAGGGGCTACCGCCGCGCTGGATATATCCCAGGATGGTTTCGCGGGTCTCTAAACCGGTCCGGTTACTGATCTCTTGTGTAATGTAATTACCGGGCTTTTCTCCTTTCGGGCAGGAAATACCTTCTGCGACCACCACGATGGAATAGGGTTTCTTATTCACCGCTCTTTTCTTCAGATATTTTGCAACAATATCAATATCATATTCGATCTCCGGCATCAGGATCACATCTCCTCCACCGGCAATTCCGGAATACAACGCAAGCCATCCGGCATGATGTCCCATCACTTCGATCACCATGATCCGTTTATGGCTGTTGGCAGTGGTGTGAAGCCTGTCAATAGCTTCCACAGCGATCCACAGCGCGGAATCAAACCCAAAAGTGATATCCGTTCCCCACACATCATTGTCGATGGTTTTCGGGATCCCGATAATGTTCAGTCCTTCTGCCACCAGGAGACTGGCAGTGCGCTGTGTTCCGTTGCCCCCTATGCAAACAAGGGCATCCAGTCCCATCTCTTCGTAATGCCTTTTGATCAGCTTTGGCTTATCAATGCTGTTGAAGACCGCACTTTTTTTAAATGGATTTTCCCTCGATGTTCCGAGGATAGTTCCTCCCAGCGTCAGGATACCGGAAAGCTGGTTCTCATCCAGATGTACAAATTCCCGGTTGATCAAACCGAGAAACCCGGATGAGATGCCAATGACTTCCATCCCGTATTCCAGGATGGCCGTTTTGCCTACTCCCCGGATAGCTGCATTGATCCCGGGGCAGTCTCCTCCTGCTGACAGGATCCCGATGCGTTTTTGTTTTCCTGAAGTAGCCATACTATTTTAACTGGAAGGTTCCTGAACCGATCTCTTTGTCATCATTATACACGGTAACCGTATATGTGCCTTTCATGGCCGGCTTGTCATTGTCTCTCTTGGTCCATTTAACACAAAGATTCATCGACTTTCCTTCATACAAAATGTCTTCACGGATGGAATAAGGAAGGGTCTGCCCGTTGAAAGTAAACGTATCATATTTTGTCTTTGTGACGACAATTTTATCTGGCCTGCAGATACAGACATAAATGTTTTTCCTGCCTGTTTTCACCAGAGGATTTTCCCCGATGGTAAAACATACCTTGACCCGGTCGGTGCGGCTGGCCTTATCGGTGGGTGTTTCTTTATCCCCGCCTCTCAGTTTTAGCGCCGTGGCGGTTACATCATAGGCCTTGAGGAGGGCTGCCTCGTTGACCCTGGCCGTTAATTCTTCCTTGTCTTTGACTAACGACTGTGATTTGGTTTGTTCATTTCTGAAATCCTGCCGGATCTTCTCGTTTTCGGCATGCAGTTCCTGGTTTACGGTATAAAGAGAATCCATCTGCCTGACATACCCCTGTGCAATGGTTTGCAGACGCTCAAGTTTTTTCCTGACTTTTTCGTATTCCCATTTTGTACCGAGAAGATTCCGGATCTCAACAGCATTAGCCTGGATCACGCTGTCTTTGGCTTTCAATGAATCAGAAAGCGCGCCATAGGCTTGTTTGGTTTTATTATGTTCGTTGATAACAGAATCAAGTTCTTTTTGAAGATCTGTTTTCTCTATTTCCTTTTCTTTAACAAGGGAGGTTAACTGCGTTCTTTGTTTGAATGTCCATATGACCAGGATGAGAAGCGCAAGGATTAAAATACCGGTAATGATCTTAAACGTCCGGTTATTTGGTTTTTGTTCCTCCATGGCAGGGTATTTTTTGAATGATACAAATATAGAATAAAAAAACAGGATACCATAGACGGCACCCTGTTTTAAGCTTCTTCCATGGTGATTACTTTTCTTTTGGCGCTTTCACAACATCTCCGTGTTCCCTGATGATCTCATTCAGCCACCATTTGGGATATCCGGGCTGAGAAGGCATTACCGCCTGCCCTGTCCCGTTGGTCAGGAATTTCCCGTCTTTCTCTTTCTTTACGTTACCGTCGATGTATTTTACCAGGAGGTATTCTCCCAGTTTTTTCCAGCGTGCAACGGTGCCATCACCGGTTTTTACCGAATAGTTCGTCAGGTAGGCCCTGGCCTTGTTCTTATCGGTCTTGTAAATAACCAGGGCTTCTTTATCAATTTTTGCAGTCTGATCAATGTATCCCAACTCAAGCTCACGCTGGACTTTCTGGATGTCTTTGATCATGTATTCATATTTTGTATAGGCCCAGTTGGACACAAAATTAAAGGTCCAGAAAGCAGAGGTAGGCGAATATTCAACCATGCTTCCGTTTCCTTCGGCATAGGAATGGGGAACTTTCGTGATCCCGCAATACATGGGGTTGAATACGGTTGAGTAGGTATCGTCGACACCGAACCAAAAAATGCCCCCGATCGGGTCGGGCAGCCAGGAACGGCTTTGAGCTACAAAAACAAACCCGGTTTGCATAGTGGAGACAGCGCGTTCATTGACAAAATAATTCACGCTGTCGGTAGTCCAGTACATCGGACGCCAAAGGTAAGGGCAATTGAAAGGTCCCGCACTGAAAGTATTGTTCATATCCATTTTGGTTCCTTCAAAATGATCACGCATCAGCTGCATGACATCATGAACGGAAACTTTCTTATCAGGCTTGATCCACAGCGGCATACGGTTGGTTGCATAACCCCATTTCCCGTAAGTAATATTTCCCATGGCATAATCCTCGTATTGGCCCATGTTGCTGTTTATGTGATTGAACATAGCCCAAACCCTGGCTTCGCAAGCCCTGGCCATTGAAAACACAACAGGGTCATAGATATCGGAAAAGCTGAATTCTTCGTCCTTGCCGTCAAACCATCCTTTTGCACGGGCAAAGGTGATGATGTCTTTTGAATAAATGCAATTTTCAGGATCGTTCAGGGGAAACTGCGTGATACGTGCCTGGTTGGCATGACCACAAATATACCCGTCGGGAATACGACGGGCCACCCATATTGCTCCTTTTTCCTTTTCGCCTTTGCCGATGATCTCGAAGATCCAGGCTTCATTCTTATCAGAAACAGAGATAGATTCACCTTCGCTGCAATAACCATACTTCTCAACGAGGTCGGTCATTACCTGCAGGGCTTCCCGTGCGGTTTTTGCACGCTGCATGGCAAGATACATCATCGATCCATAATCAATGATGGCTCCACTTTGGTGCTGCAGCTCATCGCGCCCCCCATAGGTAGTTTCGCCCAATGCAACCTGGTGTTCATTCATATTTCCAACAACTGAGTAAGTATGACGAACCTGCGGGATCGTCCCCAGTTTCTTCCCGGTATCCCATTCAATTACATCCATCATCGCTCCTGCAGGAT
>JBEKST010000116.1:0-9273 GCA_049516815.1 Bacteroidales bacterium
ATAAAATATTTGAGCCACCCATCGGAGATCTATAATTCATCCGAGTCCGGGATCTTCATCCTCCTGGTTTTTCTTTTCCTTTTCATGTTCCTGGCAGGCTTTTTTGCCTACATCAAATTTTTTGCGGTCGATATTATCAGGGAGAAGAGGAATTTCATCTTCAGCCTTCTTTTCCTGCTTTTTACTCCCCCGTTGATCTTTATCGGTATGCGTGGCGGTACGCAACAGATCCCCATCAATCAGAGCGAATCCTATTATTCGAAGCATAATATCCTGAATCTTGCTTCCGTTAACAACTTTTTTAACCTCTACATCAGCATCTTTGAGAATCTTGCCAATTTTAACTTGAATCCATATATCTTTATGGATTCCCGGAAAGCAGCACAGGAGATTAAGGATATCTATCATATTAAAAAAGATACCACCATTTCCATTCTGAAAAATCCCCGTCCCAACATTGTAATCCTGATAATGGAAAGCTGGTCGGCCGACCTGATTGAAGACCTGGGGGGCGAACCGGGAATTACACCTGAATTTAAAAACCTGGAAAAGAACGGCATCCTCTTCGACCAGATCTATGCTCCGGGTTCACGTTCAGAGCAGGGGATGGCTTCCATCTTTGGTGGCTTTCCGGCGCATCCCGTTTCTTGCATCACGGTTCAGCCCGACAAATTCGTTAAACTTCCGAGCCTGACCCAGGTTCTACAGAAGGAAGGCTATTCCACTTCTTTTTATTTCGGAGGACAATTGATCTATGGGAATATAAAGAGCTATATCATCTTTAACAATTTTGATAAGATCATGGAAGGTGCCGATTTTCCTGCAGGCATCCCAAGGGGAAAGCTTGGTATTCATGACGAATATACCTTAGGTTATCAGATAAATGACCTGGGTAAACAGAAGCAGCCCTTCTTTTCCGCACTGTTTACGGTCAGTACGCATTCGCCCTGGGATCAGCCTTATAAAAGACCTTTAAAATGGGGTGATAACGAACACAATTATATCAATGCGGCATATTACACTGATCACTGTCTGGGCGAATATTTTGCAAAAGCAGCCAAACAACTCTGGTTCAATAACACTTTATTTATCATTGTTGCGGACCATAGTCATAACTCTTACCGGAACTGGGATCCGCAGTCAAAAGAATACCATAAGATCCCAATGTTATTTTACGGTAATGTGATAAAGGATCAATTCAGGGGAAAACGCTGGCACAAACTGGGTAACCAGCAGGATATAGCCTCCACACTCTTAGCTCAACTCGGAATGGATCACAAACGGTTTCATTGGAGCAAGAACCTCTTCAACCCTTATACTCCCGAATTTGCTTATTATACAACGGAAGACGGCGATGGTTGGATCCGGCCTGATGCTTATTTTTCATTCGACGCCCGCACCAATTACTATCATTTCCTGCAAATCAAACCCGAAATCCAAGATTCAATCTTGACAGAAGGAAAAGCATTTCTGCAAGGGGTGTTCGGAGAGTACATGGGGGACTAGTTTCCCGGTGCACGGTGCACGGTACACGGTTCACGGTGCACGGTACACGATATAGGGATTAGTCAGGTGTAAGGTTTGAGTTGGACCGGTAATTATTTCTGACGGCTTTAATGTATAAATATAATTTTCTGCCGAGTTTATCACAGAGTTCAATAATTTCAGTATAAATTTCCTTGTTCTTTAAGGATTTTGTGAGATACAGGGTCTCCAGATGGTCTTTCGTTTCATCCAATGAGGCATGAGCAATTGTTAAAAAGTGGATATATTCCAGTGAGGATTTTCGTCTTCCATACCCTTCAACAATATTGCTTTCTACGGATTTACTTGATCTTCTTATTTGACTTCCTGTTTCATACATTTCAAATTGGGGCAGTTCCTGAATTGTCATCCTATGAATTGCGACTACCAATTGCCTTGAGATTTCCCAAATTTCAAGATTTTTGTAGCTCATGTTTTTTTCGGTTAATCGTCCGAAAAACAAAAGGTAATATATGTTCTTGAAATTTTTATTAACAAAAAGGACGATCAGGATTAGTTGAAATATCAAACCAAAGAGAATTGCCATTAATTTCCCTCAGTTTATCAAACAAAAAGTACGTAAAACTTACCGTGAACCGTGAACCGTGAACCGTGTACCGTGTACCGTGTACCGTGCACCGTGTACCGTGCACCGTGTACCGTGCACCGTGTACCGTTAATCAAGGCTATGAACGACCAACCCGCTCCTCAACTTTGGCTCAAACCAGGTGGTTTTCGGTGGCATGATGTTTCCTGAATCGGCAATATTGATCAATTGTTTCATCGAAACAGGATAAAGGGCAATAGCTGCCCGCATTTCGCCATTATCGACACGCTTTTTAAGTTCACCAAGTCCGCGGATCCCACCTATGAAATCGATACGGGTCGAGGTCCTGAGATCTTTAATACCCAGGATATTTTCGAGTATCAATCGCGAAAGAATTGTCACATCAAGGACACCAATGGGATCGGTATCATTAAAAGTACCGGGTTTTGCCGTAAGCGAATACCAGATTCCATCAAGGTAAAGACTGAAATTATGCAGCTGGTCCGGCTTATAGATCGCTTTTCCTTTTTCTTCAATCATGAAATTGAAGGCCAGCTTTTTCAGGAATTCTGCTGAGGTCAGTCCGTTCAGGTCTTTAACCACCCTGTTGTAATCGATGATTGTAAGCTGGTTATCCGGAAAATGAACGGCAAGGAAATAATTATATTCCTCGGTACCGTTATGTTTCGGGTTGTTTTGTTTCTTCTCATTTCCAACCAGGGCAGCCGCTGCCGTGCGGTGATGACCGTCGGCTACATAGGTATAAGGGATTTTTGCAAAAAGTTTGATGATCTTCCCGATGATCGTTGCATCTTTTATAACCCAGAAATGATGCCCAACTCCATCGGCAGCTACGAAATCATATTCCGGTGCATTCTTTTTTACGATCTCTGCAACGATCTCATCAATTTCAGGTACTGCAGGATAAGTGAAGAAAACGGGTTCCATGTTGGCATTGGTAATACGCACATGTTTCATGCGGTCTTCTTCTTTATCTTTACGCGTCAGCTCATGTTTTTTGATGATGCCGTTCATGTAATCTTCAACGCTGGCACAACCTACGATGCCATATTGTGTCTTCCCGTTCATTGTTTGTGCATAGATATACAGGTAATCCTTCGGATCCTGCACCAGCCATCCTTTCTCGCGGAAAAGGCAGAAATTTTCCTTTGCTTTGTCATAAACTGGCTGTGAATGGCTATCCACTCCGCTGGGAAAATCAATTTCAGGTTTAATGATGTGAAGAAGGGAATAGGGATTTCCTTTTGCTTCTATTCTTGCTTCTTCTGAATTGAGTACGTCGTAAGGACGGGAAGCTAAATCTTTAACAATTTCTTTCGGAGGCCTGAATCCTCTGAAAGCCTTTAGTAATGCCATAAAAATAATTATTTAAAAGTGAAATGAACTGGGTGATAAAATGCGGAAATGATTATTCCGGACGAAGAATGTCATCCATTGTCTTCATCCTCATCCACACCGGGCTCACCGGGTCTCACACTCCGCTGAAGGGAACCGATCAATGCACCAATCATTTTTGTCATCTCCATCAAGTAGTTCTTGGAGTCGTCAAACACCTCGGCCTTTATGAACTTCTGGCTTAACGCCAGGGTCGATAGTACAACACATTCCCTCACGGAACTTTTCGCCATTTTGAGGTAATATACAAACTGGCTCTTGTTCCGGGATGATCCTTCTGCGATATTCATAGCAATGCTAGTTGCAGATGTCAGAAAACGTTCAAAAAAATACCGTGTAAAAGGATCGTCTTTCACATTCCTGCTCATCGAATAGATCATATCGGTATATTCGAGCGCTTTATGATAGATCCGGAGATCTTCAAACCTGAAGAAGGTGGTGGGTTTTTCCTGTTCGATTTCCATAGTAAAGGGTAATAAAGTGAATACTAAGTTCCATAAGTGTATGGTTTACTTCGAGACATGATGTTGACAACAATGATCGGATAACCTCACTTGTTTACCTGGAATGTCCTGTCACCGTTTTTCAGGAAATTCACGATTTGCTTTGCAGCAGCAATACCTGCATTGATGTTTGCTTCTTCCGTCTGCGCACCCATTTTCTTGGGTGTAAAGAAATAACGGCCCTTGAAGTTTGATTCGAATTCAGCTTTATTGTTGGGTTCCACATCCGAAAGATAAGTAAAATCTTGCCGGTCTGAGAAAAGTTTAAGCAAGTCTGCTTCCTGGATTACCTCGGCCCTGGCTGTATTAACCAGCACGGCCGGGGCAGGCATCTTGGATAACAATCCGTAATTGATAGACTGCTTTGTCTGGCTGTTGGCCGGAATATGCAACGAGATGTAGTTACAGGTTTTGTAAAGTTCTTCCGCAGAATCGACAGCTGTTACCCCGTCCTTTTCGATCTCGGCTTTGGAAATGAAAGGATCGAATGCAAATACCTTCATTCCGAAGCCATGAGCTATCCGGGCAACATTCTTCCCCACATACCCGTATGCATGAAGACCAAGTTTCTTATCTTTCAACTCAAAACCCGATTTTCCATTGAAAAAGTTCCGTGCATGATATACCATCATCCCAAGTGCCAGTTCGGCAACTGCGTTGGAGTTTTGGCCTGGCGTATTCATGGCACAGACGCCCTTTTCAGTGGCTGCCTGCAAGTCAATGTTATCATATCCTGCACCGGCTCTGACGATGATCTTCAGGTTTTTTCCGGCATCGATGACAGCTTTATTCGCTTTGTCGCTCCGGATAATCACCGCATCCACATCGGCAATTGCCCTTATAAAATCATCATGACTGGTATAATTTTCCAGCAAGACCAATTCAAACCCGGCCTCTTCAACTACTTTACTGATACCTTTTACTGCAATGGGGGCGAAGGGTTTATCTGTAGCAATCAATACTTTCGTCATATAATTTTTCTTTAAGTTTCTGATTCATGTTGAAGGGTTAACCATTCACCTTTTCAAATTCATTCATAGCGTCGACCAATGCCTGGACGCTTTCTATCGGTAAAGCATTGTAACAGGAAGCCCTGAAACCGCCTACAGAACGATGCCCCTTGATGCCGATCATGCCTTTGCTCTTTGCAAATTCCATGAAAGCATCTTCTTTGTCTTTATACTGTTCTTTCATAACGAAGCAAATATTCATCAGTGAACGGGATTCTTTTTCAACCGTTCCGATGAAGATCTTGCTGTTATCGATCGTATCATAAAGAAGCTGTGCTTTTTTCCGGTTCATCTCTTCCACTTTTGATACACCGCCAAGGTTTTTAATCCATCTCAGGGTCTCTAAACATGTGTAAATTGCAAAGCATGGAGGCGTGTTGAAAAGCGAACCTTCCTTGATGTGGGTCTTGTAGTTGAGCATGGTCGGGATCGGGCGATCTACCTTGCCAAGGATATCTTCACGGATGATCACGCAGGTGACGCCTGCCGGCCCAAGGTTCTTCTGGGCTCCTCCGTATATTATCCCATATTTAGAAACATCAACCGGGCGGCTGAGGATATCGGATGACATATCGGCAACCAGGGGAACCGGACTGTCGATATCAGTACGTAATTCAGAACCGAAAATCGTATTGTTTGTGGTAATATGAAAATAATCGGCATCAGCCGGGATGGAATAGTTCTTTGGGATATAGGTAAAATTCTTATCCGAAGAAGATGCAACAATTTCCACCGGACCAAAAAACCTGGCTTCTTTGATGGCTTTCTGCGCCCAGCTTCCTGTTTCGAGGTAAGCGGCTTTGGTCTTCAGCAGATTATAGGGAACCATGCAGAACTGAAGACTGGCGCCTCCTCCAAGAAACAGAACATGGTAATTTGCAGGGATGTTCAGCAATTCTTTGAACAGGGCTACTGCTTCATCAATGATGGCCTGAAAATCTTTGCTCCGATGTGAGATCTCGAGTAATGACAAACCACTTTCATTCAGGTCGAGTATTGCTTTTGCTGAATTCTCGATGGCAATGCGTGGCAGTATGGAAGGGCCAGGGTTAAAATTGTGTTTCTTCATAGAGATTTAGTTTTAAAATGTTATATATATTTATGTTGTTGAGTGTAACGCCGAAGAAGAAAAAACAAAGATAAAATAAAATAGCCATAATAATCAAATATAGGAGGAAAAAATAATGGAATATATTAGAAATATAAGGGATTTACTTGTTCCGGGCATCCACGCCTTCTACGAAATTCCACCGGTCATTTTCGAAGATGAAACCGTCGTAAACATCTCCTGCCGGAACGAGTAACGATGCCTTGTCTTCCGACGTCTCAAGCTTGACAAGCCGGTCGCAAATAATCATGGACGCCTTTGAACGGCTCTCTTTGAAAGTCCTGTTTGAGGCATTCCATTTTTTTCCCTTTGAAAGAGACTGCTCCTCGTACCGTAACACCATTGTGGCAACCGGTGAATATTTGAAGATCACACGCTTGTTTTCCCCATCCTTATATTTATTGAATATTTTTTTCCCGAAATAAGGAAGATTCTTATCGTCAAAGGTAAGGATCTCAATGACTTTCTGCATCTGCAAAAGGCTTGTACCTTCCCACCCAAGCAGCGTATAGATCATTCCTGTTTTAGTACTTTCCTGAATGATCTTATAATATAAGGCGCCATACCAGCTTCCGGCGCTTAACGTGCAATGCTCCGGGTTAGGAATGGAATCTGATCGGTCCCTGAGTTCAATGATTCTGAATGTGTTTTTGCTGCTATAATCCTGAACCTGAAGAAAACAAAAGTACAGGTTTGAGCCGTTGGTGATGGGAAGATTCCAGTTATAGATCCGGAACTTTTTATCGGGGGAAGTCATCTTGGCAAACTTCTTCAGGGAATCGAACGGGTAAGTAAAAGATCCGGGCAACTTAATGGCCGTCTTAAGCGTAGTCATGAAAAGTGAGTTTAGAGATTGCCGGATGGAATCATTACCGGTTTTCTGAATTTTCCGTTGAATGGACGACAATGAATCATCCAACATAGATAAACTCAGGTGTTCCTGTGATCGCAGGGAAAATGAACAAGCTGTAAAAAAAACCAGGAGACAGGCTAGACGGCGGGTTATCATGGAGGATGTTTATAATATAACGGTAAAAAGTAGGTAATCTTATAAAATAGCGAAATGGCGAAATAAAAAACTGGTGAATTGGTGATCTGGTGAACTGGTGAGTAAAATTGTCAATGACACTTTATAACTTTATAAACTTTAAAAACTTTATAAACTCAATTCATTCGTAAATCATATTTCGTACTTACGTCGATTCCCTTAATTTTGCAGTAAAGATAATCAGGATGGAATGGAACGGCAGAATTGAGTCTTTTATATCACTTGGCAATTTTCTCAGGGATTTTCTCGATGAAAAAGGCAGGAGGGTAGATCCTTTATTTTCAGAACTGGAAGATGCAATCACCCGGTCAGGGCTGATGAACTCCTGGTTTACCTGTGAATTCATTGAACATGTTCTACAGGCCTGGACTGTGAACCTCCGGAAAGAAGAACTGGAGAAATGGCTTGAACCTTATGCTTCCCAATTAAATGGCCATGCTCCTGGCATGAATGTAGCCGTGATCATGGCAGGGAATATTCCTTTGGTCGGGTTTCACGATTTTCTTTCGGTACTGCTTTCTGGGAACAAATTCACCGGACGGCTTTCTTCCGATGATACGGAATTGCTCCCGGCGCTGGCCAGGATCCTGGTTCATTTCAATTCCGGATGGGAAGATAATATCACGTTCACAAAAGAGCCGCTCACTAGGTTTGATGCTGTCATTGCTACTGGCAGCAACAATTCCGCGCATTACTTCAATTACTATTTCTCAAAAGTTCCTCATATCATCCGCAAAAACAGGAACGGAATTGCTATTATTACCGGTGATGAAAATGATCAGGAACTGGCGGGACTGGCAGATGATATTTTTATATATTTCGGACTGGGATGCAGGAATATTTCAAAGCTTTATTTTCCAGCAGGATATAACGTCGAACCTCTGTTAAACGCCTTCCGTCGATATATCAATTTCTCCATGCATCATAAATGGATGAACAATCATGATTACTACCGCTCTGTCTTTCTACTGAATCAGATCCCCGCATTGGATAATGGTTTCGTTCTTATGACAGAGAATAAAGCAATCGCTTCCCCGCCAGCTGTTCTTTATTATGAATATTATAAAGATATGAAGGATCTCCTCGATGAGCTATCTATGCAAAAAGATGAAATCCAGATCGTGGTATGTAAAAAAGAAATTCCTCTTCCTTTCTGCCGGCCGGGGCAGGCACAGTCACCCGGATTATCTGATTATGCTGACGGAATCGATACCCTGCAGTTCCTATTTGGCCTGCACAAATGATTTTCCTGACTGAATTGTTGGGAATTCAAATAAAAATCTTTACTTTTGCACGCTCAAATTAAAATCTATCATTAAAATGAAAAAAGATATTCATCCAAAAGAATACAGACTGGTTGTTTTCAAGGATATATCAAACGACTATGCATTCGTCTCAAAGTCGACAGTGCAGACCAAGGAAACCATTATATGGGAAGACGGCCTCGAATACCCGTTGGTAAAGATTGAGATCTCTCATACCTCACATCCGTTCTATACAGGAAAAATGAAACTGATTGATACCGCCGGACGTGTGGATAAATTCAAAAGCAGGTATTCAAAACATATTGAGAAGAGAAACAATCCGTAATCCAAGAAAATCCCATATATCTTAGCCTCCTTTCTTATAAAAAAGGAGGCTATTTTTTATCTTATAAAGCAATAAATCCTAAGTTTGCCGTTATTATTTTTTCTGACTGAAAAATCAGTAACACAGTATAAACTTTGAACGAACATGAATTATATCCTCTTTGACGAAAGTAATGTCAGGACAAGCCTGATGCCACTGACATTCATGCGCCCGGTTTGCGATATCAGGATAGGGATTCTGACCATCCGTGAAAAATGGGAGAAACGTCTGAATGCAAAAACATCTTCTCTAACGGATAATTATCTTTCAAGAAAATACCCAATTCTGAAAGAGGATACCAATGTTCTGATCAATGGTTCGGTATGTCCTACCGATGAGATTATTGAACTGGTGAAGAAACTGGGTCCAAGCCAAACCATCATTTCCGGGGAAACCATCATTGCATTGCATATGACGGCCGAGGAATTAGATAACCCTGGTGATCCCGCCACTGAAGGGATCGAAGAAATCGAAGTAAAAGAACATCC
>JBEKST010000117.1:0-9271 GCA_049516815.1 Bacteroidales bacterium
TAAAGCGGATGTCTTCTTTAAGGACAACAGACCTGACCGTAATACATCCAGGACTCGATTCTGTTTCAAATCCTCCCGACAGCATTCGCAGGAATGCATACCGGTCGGAAATCAAACAAAATGGATCCATCAAAAGGAAAGGCAAGAAGTGATGCTGAAAGTCGGTCTGACAGGAAACATCGGTAGCGGTAAGAGTCTCGTGGCGGAGATGTTTTCTATCTTTGGAGTGCCGGTATACCATGCCGATCAGGAATCCAAGAAGTTCCTCGGAGATCCCTTGGTCAAAGAGAAAATTCTCAGCTTATTCGGAGAAATTGTTTTGACCCCAACGGGAGAAATTGACCGGCGTGCATTGGCAACCATTGTCTTTTCAGATGAAAAAGCGCTGATGACGCTTGATTCTATTCTTCACCCGATGGTCATCGATGATTTTATGCATTGGTGTGAAACGTTCGGGGAATATCCTTATATCATCCAGGAAGCCGCCATCATTTTTGAAAGCGGGGTTACAGGTATTTTCGACCGGATCATTCATGTATCCTGTCCCAAAGAAATTGCCATCAAACGTGTCATGAAAAGAGATGGGATAGATGCTAATTCAGTATTACAGAGGATGCGCTATCAGATGGAAGATGCTGAGAAGGCAGGCCGTTCAGATTTTGTGATCCGCAATGATGGGACCGAAATGATTATTCCACAGGTCCTCTCAATCAACAAGCAATTATCAGAGATTGGTGCTCAGCATAAGGATTGATTTTACCATAAAAATTGATGAATATGGAACTATTAAAAATCTCAGCCGTCTCTTATCTTAACACAATTCCTTTTGTTTATGGGATCCAGCGATCTGGATTACTTAAGGATTACCGCCTTGACCTAGATATCCCTTCCCTATGCGCCGAAAAACTGAAAAACGGTGTGGTAGATGTTGCATTAATCCCCGTGGGCGCACTCAATGACCTTGCCTCTTTTCAATTTATAACTGATTACTGCATCGGTGCAGTAAGTACCGTTAAAACCGTATTGCTGCTCAGCCATAAGCCCTTGCATGAGATCACGGAAATCGGGCTGGATTACGATTCAAGGACTTCTGTCCAGTTGGTCAAAGTGCTTGCAAAGTATCAATGGAAGATTACCCCTTTGTGGAAGAACCTCATGCCGGGACAGGCATCGCAGGATCCCGGAGTGGAAGCCATTGTTGCCATTGGCGACAAGACCTTCGACCTGGTTAAGAAATATCCATATTGCTACGATCTGGCTGAAGAATGGATCCGGCTTACCTCCCTGCCTTTTGTTTTCGCTGTGTGGGTGACAACCAAAAAGCTTCCAGAACACTTGCAAATTGATTTGAACAGTGCGCTGGAATATGGCGTAGGCCACATCAAAGAGACCCTGGAATTCTTTAAAGACAAGTTACCGGCAGAAGAAGACTGCCAATCCTACCTGGAAAAGAATATCTCTTATACCTTCGATGAAAGGAAGAAGGAAGGACTGAGGCTGTTTCTTAACTATCTTTTGCAGCAAAACTAAATAATCTACGATCTCAGATTTACGAATTACTTCTTAACGGGGTAGCCACGTTGTTTTGCCATATCTTCGAGGCGTTTCTGGAATCCCGATTTCTTAATGGGTTTCTTTTTATTGGCTTCGATCTGTGCATGCAGCTTCTTTTCATCGATGGTTGCACGGATGATATAGATCTGAGCAAAGGTGAGAAGATTAGCAAGCAGGTAGTAGTAACTTAATCCGGAAGAATAATCATTGAACCAGAAGAGGAACATGACCGGCATGAGATACATCATGACCTTCATACCCGGCATCTGTGTCTGGGTAGACCCCATCATCTGGTCGTTGATACGGGTATAGATCACGCTGGAGATGGTCATCAGCAAAGCAAAGAGACTGATATGGTCACCGTACCAGGGCAATGAAAACCCACCCGGGAAGGTATAGATAGCGTCGTAGGAGGAAAGGTCTTTGGCCCAGAGAAAAGCCTGCTGGCGAAGCTCGATGGAGCTGGGGAAGAACCGGAACATGGCTATAAGGATGGGCATCTGAAGCAGCAATGGGATACAGCCTGCCATCGGGTTCACACCTGCACGCTTGTATAGTTCCATCGTGGCCTGTTGCTTCTTCATGGCATCTTCTTTCTTCGGGAACTTCTTGGTGAGTTCATCGATGTCGGGTTTCAGGGTCCTCATCTTGGCCGAAGATTTATAAGTCTTGAATGCAATCGGGAAAAGAACGATTTTTAACAGGATTGTAAGGATGAGGATGATAATCCCATAATTCCATCCGAAATTTCCAAAAAACGTAAAGACCGGGATCACGGCCCAGATATTGATCCATGCCATCGGGGCGAAACTCCATCCCAGCGGGATCTGCCGTTCCAGACCGAGATCGTAGGATTTCATTGTATAGAATTTGTTCGGTCCAAAATACATCGAGATAGGGATGGATTTGGTTTCAGCAGGAGAAAAAGGAATTCCTGCTTCAGCCGACATCGAACGCATGTACCTGCCATTCCTTGGCAAGGTCGCGGTTCTTACCTTCGGATCTGTGAAGAAATCACCGGCAATGATGGTAGAAGAGAAGAACTGCTGCTTGAAAGAGATCCATTTAACCCTTTCGTTTTTCAGGTCTTTCACCTGGTCTTTTGTTTCGGTGAGATAATCTACCTTATCCTCGAAGAACTTATAATATACCGTGGAATTCATTCGTTCCATCTTGAGGCTTTTCTCCTGGCGTTTCAGGTTATCCTCCCAGTTTAGTACCAGAAATTGTGTACCCGGGTCGAAAACATCCTTCATGCCTGAAAAATTCAGATGGAAACCCATCATATACTGATCGCCTTTTAGAGTATAAACAAACTCGATATATCTGGAGGGGTCCAGAGATGTATCGGATGCATCAACATAGAGCCGCATTGCAAACTGCAGCGAATCTTTCCCTGTAATGGAAAAGGATGATGCATTATTTTTACTCTTGGATACAGGCTTGAAATACAATTTGTCAGTGTATACATCCCGGTTGTTTACAAAGAAATGAAATCCGAAGTGCAGGGAGTCATCGTCCATGAGGATCAGAGGTTGGCCGTCCCAGGACTTGTATTTTTTCAATTGCACATATTCTATTTTCCCTCCTTTTGAAGAAATCCTGAGTTTCAAAACATCGTTTTCAAGCGTAAAGGATTGCTTTTCCCCTGAAGCCGAGCCTGCAAAAACACTCAATTGTTCTTTCAGCACCTCGCGAACAGCTTTTACACTGTCGGAGGGATTCCCGGAAATAGTCTTTAGTTTCTTTCCTGCCTGTTCAATGGCCATTTGGCGTGCCTGTGCGGCAATCACTACATCCCGCTTCAGTTTCTGCAAATAAGCAATGGAATCATACTTTCGTTTTTGGGTCTCCATCTCTTTTTTGGAGGGGGTCATCAGGTAACTGTATGCGATGAAGATCCCGAAAATCAAAAGAAGTCCAATGATTGTGTTCTTGTTATTCATGAATCGCGAATGATTTTGTCATTTCTGAAAAACCCGGTCTTTGCACGACGGGGTTTGGGTGGGCAAAGATACTGGAAAAGTTAATACGAAAAGATATCTGCAGAATCCAAAGTATCAGGCCTGTTTTCTCTTGCTCTTTTTCTTACGTACACTATAATCGATGGCCGCTTTGACAAATGCCTTGAATATCGGATGCGGGTTTGCTACGGTACTTTTGAATTCGGGATGGAACTGAACCCCGATAAACCAGGGATGTCCTTTCAACTCAACGATCTCTACAAGGTTGTCTTTTTCATTTATCCCAACAGATAAAAGCCCGGCTTTTTGGTACTTCTCGAGGTAGGCATTATTGAATTCATACCGATGGCGATGCCGCTCCGAGATATTCTCCATTTTATAAACATCATGTATTTTTGATCCTTTTTTAAGTTTGCAGGGATAGGCTCCCAGGCGCATGGTACCTCCCAGCCCCGAGATCTTTTTCTGCATCTCCATCATATCGATGACAGGATACGGGGTGGTTTTATCAAATTCAGTGGAATTGGCTCCTTCCAACCCAAGCACATGCCTTCCGAATTCCACTACGGCGCATTGCATGCCAAGGCATATTCCAAGGAACGGAATCTCATTTTCCCGAACATAACGGATGGCGGTAATCTTTCCTTCTATCCCGCGATAGCCGAATCCAGGGGCAACCAGGATTCCATTTAATCCGTCAAGCTTCTCTGCAACATTTGATTCTGTAATCGTTTCCGAGTGAATCGTCCGTATATGTATCCGGCACTGGTTGGCAGCGCCTGCATGGATAAAGGATTCATTGATGGATTTGTAGGCATCTTTTAACTCCACATATTTTCCTACCAGCCCGATGGTCATTTCTTTATTCGGATTCTTCAACTGGAAAAGGAATTTCTCCCAATCGGCAAGATCCGGCTCCTGATTGCATTTCACTTTCACCCTTTTCAGGATCTCGACATCGAGGTTTTCCTTGTGCATTAGTAAGGGAACATCATAGATCGATTCGGCATCGATGCATTCGATGACCGAGGATGATGCCACATTGCAGAATAGCGCAATTTTCTTTTTCAGGTTATCTGAAAGATGTTTCTCTGTACGGCATACTATAATATCTGGCTGAACTCCCGACTCGAGCAATGTTTTTACCGAATGTTGTGTCGGCTTTGTCTTCAGCTCACCGGCTGCAGCCAGATAAGGAACCAGGGTAAGGTGAACCACCACGCAGTTTTTGCCTAACTCCCAGCGCATCTGACGAACAGCTTCGATGTAAGGCAGCGATTCAATGTCACCCACCGTACCGCCAATCTCCGTGATTACAAAATCGTAATTGCTTTTGTTTGCCAACAGCATGATCCGGTATTTGATCTCATCGGTGATGTGTGGGATCACCTGGACGGTTTCTCCAAGGTATTCACCCTGCCGTTCTTTGGTGATGACCGACTGGTAAATGATCCCGGTAGTTATGTTATTGGCCTGTGAAGTGGGTACATTCGAGAAACGTTCGTAATGGCCAAGATCGAGGTCGGTCTCGGCGCCGTCATCGGTCACAAAACATTCGCCATGTTCATATGGGTTCAGGGTTCCTGGATCGATGTTGATGTATGGGTCGAGTTTCTGGGTTGTAACGGAGAATCCTCTTGCCTTCAGCAATTTGGCGATAGAGGCGGAAATGATTCCTTTACCCAGGGAGGATGAAACCCCGCCGGTTACGAAGATGTATTTTGTCTTGGACATCAGAATATATGATTATACTGCATAGAAAAGGCAAAATTAAGGCTTTAATTTAGGATAAGAAAGGTTTTGAGGATGAATTCTATTCATATTTCTTCCGGTTATATTCGGAAGGGTTGATCCTGCGCTTGATATCGAGAAGCTCAGAGGAAATCTCCTCGATCGGCTTGTTCGTAACGCTGATCACAGGCCAGTCGTACTTCATGAAAATATTTTGTGCATAATTCAGTTCCTTTTTCACATGCTCAATGGAGGAATAATCCCCGGTATTTCCGCCAAGATACTCCTGGCGAACAGTCCGCAGCCTCGACAAGTCCCCGGGTTGGGTTGTCAGTCCGAATACATGCCCGGCCGGAAGCTTCCCCAGGATATCAGGAGGATCCATACCCAACACGATCGGGTAATTGCCTACAAACCAACCTTTGAAAGCAAGAAAAATACATAATGGCGTTTTGAAGGTCCGTGAAACCCCTACCAGCACAATCTCCGCTTTCTCATATTCATAGTATCGCTGCCCATCATCATGCATAAAGGCAAATTGCATGGCATCGATCCGCTTAAAGTATTCCTTGTTCAGATGAAAAAACAACCCGGGTTCTTCGGAAGGTACATTTTCCAGGTGCTGTGAAAGGCGTGATAACAGTGGTCCCATGAGGTCGATGGCATCGATGTTGTGCTCCCTGCTCATCTTGATGATGGTCGAACGAAGGGCCTCAGAAACCAGTGTATGAACAATAATGGCTTTTGACGCAAAGATCTCGGGCATGATTTCCAGGAGCTGCTGTTCGGAACGGATTTCAGGCTTGACGACGATCTCTACCCTTGCATTCGGGAACTGAGTGAGCGCTGCCATCAGCGCCTGTTCGGCCGTACGCCCCCGTCCATCAGAAATGATGAATATTTTATCCATAGTGCAGTTTCAATGCAGTTATAATGCCCTTCATGACTTACAAAGATATTACAACCTTATTATATTCAAAATACAACAACTTTTCTCTTTGATTCGCTGTGAAAGATTTTCTTATACAGAGAAACAATGAGAAGCGCTGAAGTGAGGTAAATGGCTCAGCAGCGTTAAAACTACTTCTTTTGCAGGGATTCACAAAATTTTTGATCATTTTTTTTCGTTATCCCGATAATACGTAATTTTGCAGTAGTTTTAAAAAGATTAAATTCAAATATCAATTATAATAAACTATGGGAACAAAAGTTGGAATTAATGGATTTGGCCGTATCGGCCGCCTGACATTCAGGGCACTGCTGAATAAGAAAAACATTGAAGTGGTAGCATTCAACGACATTACCGATACAAAGACACTGGCACACCTCTTTAAATATGATTCGGTTCATGGCAAGTTCAATGGCGATGTGGCAGTTGATGGGGGTTCGCTTGTCATCAATGGAAAAAAGATCCGCGTATATGCCGAAAAAGATCCTGCTAACCTCCCCTGGAAAGAGCTTGGCGTTGATATCGTGGCCGAATGTACAGGTCTTTTCCGTACCCGGGAAAAAATGTCGAAACACCTCACGGCCGGTGCAAAGAAAGTTGTTTTATCAGTTCCTTCCGATAACAAGGAAGATGTGGATCTGACGGTTGTCATGGGTGTGAACGACAATATGCTTACAAATGAAATGAAGCTGATCTCCAATGCTTCCTGTACCACCAATTGCCTGGCGCCGGTCGCAAAAGTGCTGAATGATAAATTCGGAATCAAGAAGGGATTGATGAACACCATCCACTCTTATACTAATGACCAGATCATCCTCGACGCTCCTCATAAGGATCTTCGCAGAGCAAGAGCTGCCGCTGTCAACATTATACCTACCAAGACCGGAGCTGCAAAGGCGATTGGACTGGTGATCCCTGAATTGGATGGAAAGATGGATGGTTTTGCAGTCCGCGTCCCGACTCCCGATGGATCGCTTGTCGACCTGACCTGTGAACTTGAACGCAGTGTTACCAAGGAAGAGATCCATGCTGCAATGAAAGAAGCTGCCGAAGGACCAATGAAAGGCATCCTCGAATATCTCGATGAACCGCTCGTAAGTTGCGACATCATCGGAAATACTCATTCCTCAATCTATGATTCATTGATGACAAAGGTCATCGGCGATAACCTTGTAAAGATTATTGCCTGGTATGATAACGAAGCAGGCTATTCCGCCCGCCTCGCCGATCTGATCGAGAAGATTGCTTAACATTTCGTGATTAATAAAGCGTTTTCCTTTGTGTTACTTTGTGTGTCCTTGGCGCGCCCCTGCCTACCGGCAGGCAGGTTTGTGGTAAAAATATTTAACCACTAAGTCACATAAAGAATTTCACTAAGGCGCACGAAGGAAATTCCTTTTTATAAACAGTCTCTCTATTCTTAATGATTTCTTAATGCAAAATTCATAATTCCTCCATAATTTTGGGAAAGATTGGAATTTCATGGAAAAATCAGAATATAAGATCCTTCTGGTCGACGACGAACCTGATATCCTCGAATTTGTAGGATATAACATCCGTAAAGAAGGATACACCCTTTACACCTGTTCCAATGGGAAAGATGCGATCCAAACCGCAAAAAAAGTCATTCCCCATCTCGTCATACTCGACATCATGATGCCGGGTATCGATGGCATCGAGACCTGCATTGAAATGCGTAAGATTGAAGCGTTAAAATCAACGCTAATTGCATTCCTCACGGCCCGGAGTGAAGATTTTTCCCAGATCGCAGGGCTGGATGCCGGTGGCGATGACTACATTTCGAAACCAATCAGACCACGTGTGCTTATGAGCCGGATCAATGCTTTGCTCAGAAGGTCGCCGGAACCTCCCGACCGAGAATCGCGAATCCTTCTCGGAGATATAATCATTGACCGGGAAAAATACATCATCCTGAAAAAAGGAAGAGAGATCAGGCTTCCCCGGAAAGAATTCGAATTGCTCGAATTACTTGCCTCCAAACCTGATAAAGTATTCACAAGGGAACAGATATTTGAAGAAGTGTGGGGCAATGATGTCATCGTGGGCGACCGTACTATTGATGTTCACATCCGCCGGATCCGTGAAAAGCTGGAATCCGATAACATCAAAACAATAAAAGGCGTAGGGTATAAATATGAAGCTTGACCGAAATATCAGTCCTAATGCCTGGATGCTGATCAACTCGGCAACTATAGTTATTGTTCTTTCTTTCCTTTACATCTGCTCGTCTCTTATCCTGAATGAAAGAATCCTCTGGATTCCCTTGCTGGTCGCTGATTCCGGAGTATTTCTCTTTTCCTTTTTCATCTATCGCTACATTCTGGAAAAATTCATCTACGGCAAAATAAAACTGATCTATAAGACAATTCATACACTGAAATCAAAGATCTCTTTTAAAGAAATGGATCTTACCCTCGATAAGGACATCATCAGCAAAGTCAACGAAGAAGTAACCGAATGGGCACAGGACCGCAGGCAGGAGATCGAGGAATTGAAAAAACTGGAAGCTTACCGCAGGGAATTTATCGGGAATGTTTCCCATGAGTTGAAAACGCCGCTCTTCAACATCCAGGGTTATATCCTTACCTTACTCGATGGTGGCCTGGACGATCCAACCATCAATAAAGAATACCTTGAACGTTCCAGCAAGAATATTGAAAGGATGATTTCCATTGTAGAAGACCTCGAGGTGATCTCCAGATTTGAAACCGGGGAGATGAAACTCGACATGATAAATTTTGATATCGTAGAACTTTCGACGGATGTCATCGAACTGCTGGAAGTGAAAGCAAAGAAGAAAAACATCCGCCTGAACCTTGCCAGGGAATATGAAAAACCTTTATTTGTAAATGCCGATAAGGAGCGCATCCGGCAGGTGCTAATCAACCTTGTGGATAACAGTATCAAATATGGAACTGATGGAGGGAAGACGAAGGTCGGTTTTTTTGATATGGATGAGAACATCCTGATCGAAGTTACCGATAATGGACTCGGCGTTGATTCAAAAGATATCCCCAGGTTATTTGAACGGTTTTTCAGGGTTGACAAGAGC
>JBEKST010000118.1:0-9263 GCA_049516815.1 Bacteroidales bacterium
ATCCTTGTCGTGCATATATTCCCATCCGTCATCGATGTTGATATAGGTCCAGCCGTGATCTATCAAACCGCTTGTTTTCATGGCTTCGGCCGATTGGCGGATCTTTTCATCGCTCACGCTCAATCCCCAGCAATTCCAGCTGTTCCATCCGAGCGGAGGCGTGAGCGAAAGGATATTACCGCAAACGACTTTCAGCTGCCGTGTAACAATACCTGCAGCATTTTTCACCGAAAGGTTTACGATGTATTCCCCTTTCTTCTTTACAACTCCCGTGATCACACCATTGACCGAATCGATCGTTAACCCTTCAGGAAGATCTTTGGCATAATATTTTAATGGCGCCTCGCCGGTTGCTGCTACCTTGAACAGTAAAGGCGACCAGGGCCTTACGCCAAATACCCGTGCACCGTTGATCTTCGGTTCTTTTTTCAGGGCAGGGGTGAGGATGTATGGAAGCTCCAGATTCTCGCTTACACTTTGTCCCGAAAGATTTTCCTTAAAGATGATCTCAACAAAAGCAGGCTTTGACGGATCTGACTGAAAGGAGAATCCGGTTTCGGTTATTGAGTTCCTGCCGAGTTTGATAATCGTGTCTTTATGAAAAAGAACAGCATCGTTTGAATAAGAAATAACCTTAAACGATAAGGTTCCGCTGAACACATCTTTCCCCGAACGGTTTTCTATCGTGAATTTCCGGCTGATGGAATTATTGTTGCGGAAAACAAAGGCGTTTCTTGTGAAGTCAAACTTTACATAATCACTAAAGCTGACCATGGAAACTGAAAATGGCTTTGAGAACATTCCCCCGGCTCCGCCCTGGTCGTAAACCCTTACTGCTATCAGATTTTCCTTATCCCACATTATCCGGGGATCATTCACATGTAAAACATACCGCCGCTCAGTATTCCATACGCCCTGCTCTTTTATGAAATCATTACGGGGAATAGTCTTTATCGCCTGGGTCCTGGCATTCTGTCCTATCAGTTCACCATTCAGGAAAACCTGGTCACAATCGTCGATACGTCCCAGCAGGAACTGAAGGCTGTCTTTCATCAGCGCTTTCTCTTTCAGGGATGAAGGAAGAAGAAATTTGATCCGGTACCAGGCGAAACCGTCGAGTTTTTCAAAGCCCTGGTCTTCCCATGGCTTATTTGGAAGAATGGTGACCCATTTGGAATCGTCAAATGCAGGAGACACCCATGCCAGATTATCGCCCGATTTGAATTTCCAGGGGATATTCAGGTCGATAAGGTTTTCTTTTTTTTCTGTGGAACAGGAAACGGCAAACAGCAATGCCAGGATTACAAGGATATTAATTTTTTTCATGGTGATCAGGAATCGGTTTTACATTTTCAATATTACGAAAGATGATCGGATTAATCATCATTTTTATTCTGCGGAAACCTACCTGCCGGTAGGCAGGGACGCGAAGACGCTAATAACGCAAAAAAATAATTTTTCATTCTTCATTTTTAATTTTTCATTCTTTTTGGGCGTTCCCCTTCGGGTCGGGCTTTCCGTTCCAAGTCCTCGCTCGTTCCTCGCTCCGGGCTTTCCACTGCAATCCCTAACGCCGTGTGGGTTTTGTGTTCAGGGTAATTTCGCCGATTGTCATTGCGAGACACAAAGTGCCAAAGCAATCTCCTAAGTTAACATTATAACCTTGTCATTGCGAGAAGCACAGTGACGAAGCAATCTTCATAATTCAAACTCACCTGCTAGCCGGTAGGCAGGTAATTCATAATTTTTTAAGAACAGCCCATAAATCTCATGACCAACATTTCTTTTGGGATCAAGGTGGATTATCCAATGATGCTTGAATCGGCAATAAAGGGTTATCAGCCAAACGATTTTTGTCCGGAATATAAAATTATCGAGGATCTCTTTTTTTTTGAGAGGAATGCACTTCAGTGATTTCTTTCTGCAACCTGATAAGTTCATCTGTACAATGTTTCGTAGAAACAGGGGCTGCCAGTTTTTCTGCATATCTCCAACCTTTTCCCCTCAGTGTATATTTAACCTGGTAAGTATAATATTCAACCTTCGAGAATCCTGAACCGGTAAGGCAATTCATCAAACCACCACCCTCATAATAATTGACATGATTGATCAGGAGTTCGGAGGGTTTCTTCCTGAATTTCCAGTTGAGATAATGTCCCCAGACATCTTCTTTACCGTTTGGAGTGATGAAATGAAGCAAGCCATCCGGGTTCAGCAATGCAGCAAAATTCCTTATAACCTTTCCGATATCTGTGACATGTTCCATGATATCCCGTGCGACGATGAGATCGAACTTCCGGTCTTCGAATAAATGAATATCTTCAGGACTTCCACGGAAAGCAATATACCCATGAATCTCTTGGTTATTTTTTAAAACATCATCCACGATATCGGCGACTGTTATTTTGCATCCTGGAAATATAAATTGAATGCCGGCGGAAAAATATCCTGAACCCGGTCCGAATTCCAGGATGGTTTCAGGATGAACTCCTCTTTTCCGGAGTGACCTTGCGAAAACAATACCCCGGCGATAGTTCCTCACCAGGTTTCGCTTTTGTTCATGAACCGGCGTTTCCAGGATTTCCTTCAGGTAATATGCATGACAACCTGTAGCTGTATTCTCCCCGGTAATCATCGGATCCAGTTGTATCAGCTTACATGAGGTACATTGCACGATATTACAATGCTGGAGGTCCCAGAATTCCGTTTCTGCAATCTTAATTCCTTCAAGAGAACCACAGATCCTGCAAGGCTCCTGCCGTATGACCATATCACCGGCAAACACGGATCGATCAGCCATTTAGTTTGTAAAGTTTGTAAAGTTTGTAAAGTTTGTAAAGTTTGTAAAGTTTGTAAAGTTTGTAAAGTTTGTAAAGTTAATAAAGTTAGTCACTTCTTTAAGTTGGCGAACTGGTGAGTATGCGGGTTCTCCGTTAAATCTGCAATTTACATTTTGCGGTCTTTGCGATTTTATCATTGCGATCTTTGCGTGAAATAAAAAATAATTATTAGAAGGGTTCACGCAAAATCCGCTAAGTTTTACGCAAAGCACGCGAAGTATTAGCAAACTCCTCAAAGGTAGATACGGAATCCTTATTGCCTATTGCCTATTGCCTGATGCCTTGTTAAGTAACGCTATTAGTTTAGACTTCCAATAACCGTATATTTGCTGACTAAGAGTTGAAAGATATGGGATTTAAACTCATTGTGCTGAAACTTCCGACAGGTTATTCGGAGAATGAATTAAAGGAAAGGATTGCAAAGGAAACCGGAAGCCGGGATTTCACCTGGCAGATCGAATCAAAGAGCCTGGATGCCAGGAAAAAAGGGAATATTCATTGGCTGATACGAATTGCCGTCACTTCACCGGAAATAATGGGGGATGAACCGGAGCAGCGTTCAGCACTTGATATTCCTTATGTCAAAAGGAATAAGCGTGTGGTGATTACCGGGAGCGGCCCGGCAGGGTTTTTTGCAGCCTATGTCTTGCAGAAAGCGGGATTTGACACCATCATCCTTGAACGTGGCGCAGAGGTTGATAAGAGGGCAACAGGTATAACGAATTTTGAGCATACCGGCGAGTTCAGCCCGGTTGCCAATTACTCATTTGGGGAAGGCGGGGCAGGAACATTTTCAGACGGAAAGCTCACTTCCCGTTCCAAGCACATCGTTCCTGAACGTGATTTTTTTCTTGCTGAATACATAGATGCTGGCGCCCCTGCAGAGATCCGTTATATGACACATCCACACGTGGGAAGCGATAACCTGAAACGAATTGTAAAAACCCTCAGAACGAAATACATTAATCTTGGTGGAGAGATACGGTTTGAAAAAACGCTTTCCAATATGGTCGTCAAAAACGGGAATATCCAGGAAGCAGTTACAGAAGACGATACGATACCAGCCGATTATTTTGTTGTTGCACCGGGACATTCATCCTATGAAACCTACCGGATGCTGATCGCAATGGGTGTGCTTTTTCGGACCAAAGGATTTGCACTCGGATGCCGGGCTGAACACCTGCAGTCCGACATCAACATTGCACAATGGGGCGTTGCCGGACTTCCCGGTGTAAAAGCAGCTGAATACTGCCTTGCCTCTAAGGGAGATGGGAAACATCCGGTTTATTCCTTTTGTATGTGCCCGGGTGGCATCGTGGTCCCTGCAGCAACCTACAAACATATCAACATTGTGAACGGAATGAGTTTTTATGGCAGGGATGGTCGGTTTTCCAATGCTGCCTGCGTTGTGGGTGTACATCCCGATGAACTCGCAAGCCGGAAGGTGACTGCGCTGGAAGCCCTTAAATGGCTTGAAAACCTGGAAACCTCTTTTTTTGATTTTGCAAAAGGATACCAGGCCCCGTTTTGCGGCATCAGCGATTTCCTCCGGGAGAGGGAACCCCACAAGCTTCCCGAAACCAGCTATCCTCTTGGGCTTGCACCTGCTCCCCTTTGGAAGATGCTTCCCCCGGCAGTTACAGCTTCGATCAAACAGGGATTGGTGGATTTCTGTAAGAAAATCAAAGGTTATGATAAGGGGAACCTGTTGGGGTTGGAAAGCAAAACATCCTCGCCGGTGCAGGTGATCCGTGAGCAAAACGGACTGTGCACCGGGTTTACCAATCTATTCCTGGCAGGGGAGGGAAGCGGTTATTCCGGCGGCATTGTCTCCAGTGCAGCCGACGGCATCAAAATAGCTATGAATATTTAAAAGAAAGCTGATTAATGCGATTTCATGCACGATTGCGCCGCCAGCCAGGCCGTTGAAAAAGCAAGCTGAAGGTTAAACCCACCGGTATTAGCATCCAGGTCGATCACCTCACCGGCAAAATAGAGGTTTTTTACCACCTTCGATTCCATTGTCTTTGCATTTATCTCGGAAGTCACAACTCCTCCGGCAGTGATGATCGCTTCTTTAAACGGACGATATCCTGTGACCCGGAACCTCAGGTCTTTCATCATCAACAGGATCTTTTTGCGTTCTTTTGCCTGAAGCTGGTGGCCTTCCTTCTGCCCGTCGATGTTCAATTCGTTCAGGAAAACCGGGATCAATGAGGATGGCATCCATAACCTGAAAAGGTTATCAATCTTTCTTTTTCCATACTCATCCAGGTCGCGTAACAGTCGGTTATCGAGTTTAACCTCATCCAGCGCGGGTTTTATGTCCACAGACACTTCTACTTTATGGCCTTTCAGTAACTCCTCAACGATGAAGCGGCTCAGGCTAAGTATGATGGGCCCTGAAAGCCCGAAATTGGTAAAGAACATCTCTCCGAATTCTTCTTTCACCTTCTTTCCACTCACCCATACGATGGCTTTGACGTTCTTCAGAATGAGTCCCTGGAGTCGTTGCGCTATATCTCCTTCCGTTTCAATGGGTACGAGTGCAGGCCTTGGTGTTTCAATCGTGTGGCCGGCTTTTTTAGCTATCCGGTAACCGTCGCCGGTAGATCCTGTTGCAGGATAAGAACAGCCACCCGTGCAAAGAATGATGTTCCGGCAGGTGATATTCATTTCTTTACCATCCGCATTGACCAGAAGTCCTTTCACTTCTCCCCCAATAATGATCATTCGTTCAACCCGGTAGTTATATCTGATTTCGACATGATTTGAATGTACCCATCTCAGGAGGGCATTTACAACACCGGCAGAGTTGCTGGAAACGGGGAAAACCCTTCCGCCTCTCTCCACAATGGTTTCCAGTCCGTATTTCTCAAGTAAACGAATGATATCCCCGGAGAAAAAAGTGGCAAATGCATGTTTCAGAAAGCGGGAGTTGGGAAAGATATGATCATAGTACTCACTTTGCGGGGCATCATTGGTGATGTTGCACCGGCCCTTACCGGTAATCAGCAGTTTCTTCCCGGCCCGTTCCATCTTCTCGAGCAGCAGTACCTTTCCTCCGAGTTCAGCAACCCTGCCGGCAGCAATCAGCCCGGCAGCGCCGGCACCCACAACTAAAACGTCATAATCAGTCACAGAATAAACGTAAAAGGATTAAAACGTCAAAGATAATGATTTACGATTGGAAGATTTACACCTGCCTACCGGCAGGTAGGGGCGCTATGTTCGCTAAAACTTTGTATTACTTGGCGTCTTCGCGTCTTATATGTAAAAAACTATTTACATCCCGATTATTTATTCCATTTTTATCCCTTTATATGAACTTATCTGTATCTTTGTATCCGAAATAAGAAATAAATCTGTGATAATCCGGATTCTTCGTTCTGCCGCAGTTTGCCTGCTCCTGCTCATCTTCCTCGCCGGAAGCACGGGGATTTCGTTTTATATTCATACCTGCGGAACCAGTCATATAAAAGAAGTCTTCGCTTTCAGGGAGATCTTTCACCAGAACATAGCCTGTTGCTGTGATGAGGATCTTACGGCAAATGTTCCGACCGGTTCAGCATCGAATTACAACGATGCGGAGTGCTGCAGGAGTTCGCATCTATTCATAAAAGCTCCTTTCCTGGGGTTCCCCGTTGTTGAAAAGTTGCTGGTCCCCAACTTCCATTTTATTGAATTTCCTGAATTTGCGCTTCTCCGGTCACAGCCGGCCCAGGATTCAAAAGCTTCATTCATCCCTTTCACTGATCCTTCACCGCCACCTTTATCCGGCATAAACCTGGTCCATTTCCTGCACCAGATCAGGATTCCGGCTCCTGTTTGCTGATCTGATCATTTCTCCGGAAGAAAATCTTCATGGAAGAAATATGCTTATTCTCTTCATCAGATCATCAATCAAATTACTTAAACAATTCTCATGCAAGCAAGAAAAATAATATTTTCAACATTCCTGCTGTCATTTCTTTTCATCTCTTTTCCAGGATTTACACAGGTCATCTCGGGTCTTGTGTACGAAAAACAGGAAAGTAACGCAAGATCACCACTAACAGGAGTTACTCTTCAATGGATCAACACAACAAAAGGTTCAGTAACGGATAATTCAGGAAAATTTCAGCTTTCGGCAAAGGGAATCACCGATCAGCGAATTGTGGCCAGGTTTTTAGGTTATCGCCAGGATACGATTAAGATAGCCTCTATTGATACACCAATAGAAATAGAAATGGTTCCGGAAAAGACAATGCTTCCCGCTGTGGAGATAAAGGAGAAGCAGGATAATTCGCTGATCTCGAAACTGAATGCGCGACAAACCCAGGTGATCAACATCGGGGAATTGCAACGTGCAGCCTGCTGTAACCTGGCAGAGAGCTTCGAGACCAATGCATCAGTGGATGTTTCATACAGCGACGCAGTTTCCGGCGCCAAGCAGATCCAGTTGCTCGGATTATCCGGAATATACAGCCAGATCATGACCGAGAATATTCCGCTCATCCGCGGCCTCGCAAGCACCTATGGACTGAACTACATTCCCGGACCCTGGATGGAATCGATCCAGATCTCAAAAGGAACGGCATCGGTGGTAAACGGGTACGAATCAACCACGGGCCAGATCAACGTGGAATATAAAAAACCGGAGAACAGCGAAAAATTCTATGTAAACCTTTATGGAAACAACAATCTGCGGTTTGAGGCGAACCTCAATGGGTCAGTCAAGCTGAATGATAAGCTCAGTACGTTGCTGATGATCCATGTGGATGAGTTTAGGAATAAAATTGATCAGAACCATGATGGATTTATGGATCTCCCGAAACTCCAGACCTATAACATTTTCAACCGTTGGGATTATATCAATCCAGGGATAATGGTGTCGAAGATGGGGATAAAATATTTGGATGAGACACGTGACGGCGGACAGATAGATTTCAACAAGGGAACCCTGAATTTTGATACCACCGGCATCACCAACGACACAAAAAAGTATGGGTTTGAGGTTCACACAAAACGCCTGGAAGGTTTCTGGAAAAATGGATTTTTTATCAAAAACCATCCCGAAGCGAGTATTGGTTTGATCTTGTCGGGCGTGAATCATGAACAGACAGGATTTTACGGACTCGACCAGTATAATGGTCATGAAAGAAGCCTTTATGCCAACCTTATTTTTAATACATCCTTTAAGAACAATACCCATAAAATAGCAGCCGGGTTCAGTTACCTGCTTGACGATTTCAGGGAAAATTTCCTCCAGGATTCACTCACCTATTTATATCAGGTGAACCATGGAACGACCGACCGGGATCTCTTTACGTTGGTGGGTTCAAAGAATGTGAATTTTATCCTGAACCGCACCGAATTTGTCCCCGGGGCATTCTTTGAATATACCCTGAACCTGAAGGATAAATTCACGATGATTGCTGGTTTACGTGGGGATTATGATAATTTGTGGGGATTTTTTATCACACCCCGGCTTCACCTTCGCTATAGATTCAACGAAACGACCTTCCTGCGCGCTTCCATCGGTATGGGATACCGAACCTCGAATGTGCTGGCTGAGAACAGTGCACTCTTCATCAGCCAGCGTTCCTTTGTCTTCACCGAACCCCTGAAACAGGAAAAGGCAGTGAATTTTGGACTGAACTTCACCAAGGATTTCAAACTTTTTCACAATAAGGCGACCTTCGATATCGATGCTTACAGGACCAACTTTCTTAATCAGGTAGTGGTGAATGCCGACAGCCTCCCAACAGCGGTGTTCTTCTCCAACCTCCATGGCAGATCCTATTCAAACAGCATACAGGCACAACTGATCGTTGAACCGGTAAAACTATTCTCTGTGACCATAGCATTCCGGATAAATGATGTGAAAGTGACGGAGAATGGAGTCTTGCGTGAAAAACCATTTGTCAATCTTTATAAAAGCTTAATCACGCTGTCGTACGCCACGAAGTTTGAAAAATGGAAATTCGACCTTACAGGGCAATTAAACGGTCCGGCAAGGATACCCGACACACAGAAAATGCCGTCAGAACTGCAGCAGGCTGGTCACTCTCCTGTATGGTTTCAGCTGCTTGGCCAGATCACGAAGAAATTTAAATTCTTCGACATCTATATCGGTGGGGAGAATCTGACTAATTTTACGCAGGATAACCGCATCGTGGAATACTGGAGACCTTATCATACCCATTTTGATGCTTCCATGGTTTGGGGACCGGTTGTTGGGCTGACGGTTTATGGAGGAATAAGATTGACTATCATATAAAGAAATTAAGTAAAGATATCTTCTGTTTTAAATGAACCACAGTAGATCGTATGTTTGAAAATGCATAGATCTTCGAAAAATGAGTAAGTTTAATTTGACAAAAAGAATTAACCTTAAAATCGAAGACCTATGCAAACACAAAGTAAACGAATTGATTTCAG
>JBEKST010000119.1:0-9139 GCA_049516815.1 Bacteroidales bacterium
AATTCCTTCACAGCTGAAGCAGGCCGTTGAACAACTTCACCGGCAGCAATCTGGTTTGCAACAGCCTCCGGTAACAAATGTATCAAATCAGGCACAAGACAAATTACGATTTACGAATTACGATTTACGAATTATTTATAATTCACCTAATTATTTTCAGGAGAAAGCTCTACAAAAATACCACATTTTTATCAGGGATGAGTACTGAGGAAAAGAGAATCAAATTACTCTGCAAGCATAAAAATATATTTACAGAGTTCCTGCAAAACGCAGCAACAGATAATAATTTCAAAAAAAGGTACTAAATCGTTCCTCAGAATTCCATCCATCTACCTGACCTGGCGGGCTTTGTTTGATTAAAGCCTCGTCTTGTCCAATACGGGGAAACGCATTTCAGTAAGGTAGAATGTACCATAAAATACTGCGCTGTAAAACAAAGTTCCGATCATATCATTTACAAGGAATGAAAATCCATGTGAATAATCCCGGAAAAATGCGAGCCCAGCAGTATAACATTCCAGTAAGCCGGCGAATGTTTGTGGGTATAACGGGCTCGCAAGCCAGGCGGAGAAGTTCGTGATCAGGAAAAAGATCACGGAAGATCCAAATGAAGCGAAAAGAACCGTTCCAACATTCACTCTCTTACGGATAGCCATACCGATCAATACCGTGATGGCAAAACTCAGATATACGGCAGGAATATTTGCATGCAAACCAATTATGAGATCGCTCACAAACATTGCGGCGATTGGAATAACAAAAGCATATTGCTTTTTATCAATATAGGTCCCTGCAAACAATGCCATCGCCGCAATCGGGGTTAAGTTCGGCCAATGGGGCAACAAACGCAGCACCGCTGCAACAAGAATTACTGAAAGAGCAACAAAAAACCTCGGTGTAAAGGTCTTATATTTCATTATATATTTTGATTTAAGTTCTACAAAAATAATAAATGATTTTAATTTTACGACAAATATTTAAAAAATGTTTTAATTGCCGTTTCAAAACTCATGAACATATCCCAATGATAAAAAAAATCAGCATTGCCTTATTTCTATTTGCATTATATTCAGCATCTAATGCCCAAGTGAAAATGAAAGCCGATCTTATCCTGATCAACGGAAAAGTCTGTACAGTTGACCAGAAATTCAATTATGCAGAAGCTTTTGCTGTGAAAAACGGGATATTTATAGCCATTGGCCCGACTGAACAGATCCTGAAGCATTATGATTCGGATTCGATTGTGGATGCCAAAGGTAAACCTGTTTATCCCGGATTTATTGATGCCCATAGCCATTTTTTTGGTTATGCACTCAGCCTCCGGGAACTGGACCTAAACGGTATCCGTTCGTTTCGTGAGATCCTCGACCTTCTTATAAAACAAAAACAAACCTATCATGGAGAATGGATTGTTGGCAGGGGATGGGACCAGAATCTTTGGGAGAATAAAGAATTTCCAGACCGCACTGAGCTGGATATTTTATTTCCTGACCGCCCGGTCACACTGATTCGTATCGACGGCCATGTTGTTCTGGCCAATGGGGAAGCATTGAAACAGGCCGGAATCCGTGAACAAAATGATTATAAGCCAGGGGAAGTTGAATTGAAGAATGACCGGATGACAGGTATTCTGAGTGAAAATGCAGCCGACCGGGTGAGAAGCAGCATCCCCCTACCTTCACACAGCGAACAGGCGATGCTGCTGAAAAAGGCTCAGGCGAACTGCTTTGCAGCCGGGCTGACCGGGGTAACCGATGCAGGACTTGATTTTCCTGTCGTGAATTTCATGGATTCATTGCAGCAACAAGGTTTGCTAAAGATGCGGCTATATATCATGCTCAACCCGAATGAGGAAAATATTCAGAATTTTATCAATGAAGGGCAACTTAATTCACCCCGGCTAATCATCCGGTCTATAAAACTTTATGCCGATGGCAGCCTGGGATCGCGAACTGCCCTGCTGAAAACGCCCTATTCAGACGATCCTTCGAAATCAGGAATCCAGGTTACTTCACCTGCCCGGATCCGTGAAATATGCGCACTTGCTGAAAAAAATGGATATCAGGTGAATACCCATGCCATTGGCGATTCTGCAGTAGCAGTTGTTTTGGGGATCTATGCGGAGTTTCTGAAAGGAAAAAATGACCTACGCTGGCGTATTGAACATGCACAGGTAGTTGATCCCCAGGATATTTCAATGTTTGGTAAATATTCGATCGTACCTTCTGTACAGGCTACCCACGCTACTTCCGATATGTACTGGGCTCCCGACAGGCTTGGAAAACGAAGGATCAGATGGGCCTATGCTTATAAGAACCTTCTGGATCAGAACGGATGGTTGCCAAATGGTACCGATTTCCCGGTCGAGAAGATCAGCCCGCTGCTCACCTTTTATGCTGCTGTTGCCAGGCAGGATCTAAAGGGATTTCCGGAAAAAGGATTCCAACCGGAAAATGCATTAAGTCGCGAAGAAGCTATGAAGTCCATTACGATCTGGGCAGCCAAAGCAGGTTTCCAGGAAGATGTCAGGGGTAGCATCGATATCGGGAAGATGGCCGACTTTGTGATCCTGGATCATGATATTATGACCTGCCCGCTAAGTGAGATTCCCTCTGTTCGGGTAGTGATGACGGTCGTCGGTGGTGAAAAGGTTTACAATCAGTAGACAGAGGTCAGAGATCAGAGGTCAGAATAATGATTTCTGATTTCCGACTTCGGATTTCTGACTTCAGACTTCAGACCTCTGACTTCTGCAGGTGCAGGATCTATTTAAATACATTCTTTACCAGGAAGTTGCCGAGATGCTCACCGGCCCTGTCATAGGCGCTTTGTATCCTTGTGCCGGTATCATAATCGTATCCCATCATATTGATGCTGTCTTCACGTTTCATCTGCATATTTGCCAGCACTGTGCCTGGGTTGGCAGTTTCTACCAGGTCAACTTCCATTTTTATCCAGGCATTCATGCGTGAAATCCCGATATTGTAACCGGGTTCGGTGAAAGTAGTCCTTATAATCAGGGTGTACTTTGCATCTGTTGCATTTTCCTTACAGGTAACATTAAATTTTCCGACTCTTTCGTTCAGGTTCTTCTCAAACATCGGCTGGAACCTTGCCACCCTGTCATTTTTCCATGCTTCTGCCCAACGGTCGCCATCTCCTGGTTTTTTATTGTTCATGTCTGCGGTCCGTTTGGCAACATAATCTTTTTCATCTTTAAATTTACCGACAGACATGTTGGAATAATCATACTGAAGGTTAATAACTGTTTGACCTTTCAGAATACTGACATCCCCGGTAATCTGCTTGCATTGGGCGAAGAGTGTCGTACCCGGAAACAAAAATGCTCCGAATAATAAAATGATGCTGATTTTTTTCATCTCAAAATGTTTAAATGGTTAACCCAAAATATTTTTCGTAACAAAATTATTGCATAAATACAGCAAAATCCAAGAAAATTCAATCATTTTTTGACTTATCCCTGTTATCAATGAATTTTACGGCTTTACGGTTGACTTCCGGAAATTGCATCCGCTGGATATTTTCGTCTGTCTCGAATTTGATTAATGGCGCTACACGAAGTTTTGCCCGGAAATGATCTTTGATGTCCTTTTCCTTGTCGGAAACAATAATTTTACTTCCCACATGGATCAGGATCTCATCGGTGCCGATCTCATTGGTAAAGACTTCCACCACGTAATTTGAAATGAAATCAATGTTATCGAGGATATCGTAAAGGGAAGGCGGATAGAGAGTAGTTCCCTTATACTTGATCATCTGGTTTTTCCTTCCGATCACTGGTCCGAGCCGGGTAGTCTTCCTGCCGCATTTGCAAGGATCTGAATATCGGAAGCACACATCGCCGGTTTTAAAACGAAGCAACGGCATTCCTTCCACTCCCAGTGTCGTGATCGTCACCTCTCCGCATTCATCTTCCTTCACCGGCCGGTCATTATCATCCAGGAATTCGACAATGATCAATTCAGGATGATGATGCCCTCCAATCCCTTCACCACATTCCGTAAAAGAAGTTCCCATTTCGGTGGATGCATAGGTTGAATAAAGCCGGAGAGGCCATTTTTTCAGGATCCTGCGTCCAAGTGTATTGAGAGAGAAATCCATATTCCTTAATGGCTCACCGATGCAAATAGCTTTCCGGATACTGCTGCTGCGATAGTCAATATGATGGACTTCGGCATATTCAATGATCTTTAAAATGAATGAGGGAACAGCAATGATCGCTGTAGGGTGGATCCTGCAGATAGTATCCCATTGAAATTCCGGGATCCCATTCCCAACCCTTACCACCCCTGCGCCCATCCGGCGTATTCCCAGGAAATAGGCAAGCCCGGCCATGAACCGTCTGTCGATGGTGGTCATGAGCTGGTAAATATCGGTTGCTGAACCGTCGGCACAGGTAAAAGAGATCGCCTCATTGTAAGCCAGCCGGTCCAGGTCTTTTTCCGTCATGGCGAAGGTTACCGGGTCGCCCAGCGTGCCTGAAGTGGTGATATAATCGATGATGGAATGTTTCGGAACACAGATGAACTCATCATTCCGTCCCTGAAGATCTTCTTTCGTGGTGGGCGGGATATGCACAAGATCATCAATGCTTTTGATCCGGCTAATGTCAATCCTGTTCCTGAAAAAATGATCAGAATAGAATCCGGATTTTTCTTTCAGGTACAGTAGTTGCTGCTGAAGCTTTGTTTCCTGGAATTTTCTGATCTCTTCAACTGGGCTTCTCTCAATATCAGGACAAAAAAGAGATGGGTTCATTCAGTTCTCCAATGGTTTTAGCTAGAATTTAAATCCGATCATGATCCTGTAAGTATTGTTTTCAACCTGATGTATAGGATTGTCTTTATTAAAATTATTA
Organism: Bacteroidales bacterium; assembly: GCA_049516815.1. GTDB lineage: Bacteria > Bacteroidota > Bacteroidia > Bacteroidales > FEN-979 > FEN-979. The sequence goes on from JBEKST010000119.1 coordinate 4,880, forward strand.
TAAGAGATCTTACCGAAATTATATTGAAAAGAAAAAAGGATAATAGCATAACGGATGTTCATACTGATCTCATTCTGGGTCAGGTTTTTTCCAAATTCGAACTTGAACGCAGTTCCTATCGGATGCTGAACCATTGCAGCATATGCATTTAATTTATATGAAAGATCAATCACCAGCCTATCAATTGGACAGATGGATAAAACAGGCCCGAATTTCTGGCCAAGATAATAATACCAGAAATTGGATTTCGACCCCTTGATGGTATCCGGCAGATTTGCTGCGGGGTTATATGAGAAGGCAACGAAGCTCGCATCGATTCCGGCACGAAGATGATTACCTGCAAATGCGGGCCCGATGTATATCAAGAATCCCAGATCCATAGCAAATCCCATTTTTGCGGGGTAATATATCACTTTTTTTATCGTTTTGCCGGAATTCTTGGAAGAATTCGAAACCGTGTCAAAAAAAGTCTGTTGCAACTTAAAATTCCCAATTGGCCAAGATGGTCCGATCTTAATGTAAAATCCTGATTTGATACGATTAGGTGCACGCTCCTTTTGCACCATTTTCGGGGCTGGGGCCAGGGTGTCTTTTTTCTGCGCAAATGAGAAAAAAGGCAATAAAAAGGTTATCAAAATAGCTGTAAATAAATATTTGTTCATGGGGGAAAGGCTTAAAGTTTGTCCAAAATGATCTTCAAATATAAGAAAAAAATGAAACAATTACTGATAATTAAAAACTTGCATATGTTGGTTCAGCTGTTTATGGATCAATTCTTTTTCCTCATCTGAAAGGTGAAACTCATTCTTCCTGTAGTTTTTGAGGCTATTCATGAAGGACTGTATGTTGTGACTTAATGCATCATCAAAAGGCATGTGAAACCGGAAATATATTTTCCTGAACTCAGCAATGGGATCAGCTTCGAGGTCTTCAAATTTCATTTCATAAAAATTTTCCTCCGGAAGAACAGTCTTATCCTTTTCTATTGTTTTCAATACTTTGTCGAGGCCTAGTATTACCTCTTTGATTCCGGGTTCAGCGCCTTTACGATTCAAACTGTTCTGTCGGAGAACGATTTTCCACAAATGGATGGTAGATGGGACAACATCATAAGGATGCCTGACAATGTGGATGAACCGGGCTTTCGGAAACAAGACAGCAAGTTCTTTTATCCTCATCGAGTTGAATGGATTTTTTGAAACGATCGTTTTCCCATGAAAAAAATGAAGTTTCCGGAAATAAGAACGTAGTTGTTCTTCCCATTCCTTTCTTTCCTTTTCGTTCCCAGGCATGAAGGAAGGATAATCCAGAATAAAATAGTTTGAATTTTTCGGAAATACCAGCCGTTCGATCGGCGAAAAATTGGTGATCCGGTAGATTGCATATTCATCTTCCTGGGGTTCATTCATCCCAAGCCTGACATTATCCATCGGCCTGGTTTCTGCAAGCAGGGCTGAAAAAACTGGTACATAATAACGGTACGAACAGATAAAGCAACTGGGTTCTGCAACCTGAAAGAGGGTTGGTGCTGCGAGATTCGGATCCAGGTTCATTAGCTGGTGAAGCAATGTCGTACCTGTACGCCAGTGCCCGATGATAAAGATGGGATCTTCCGGAACCGGCGTGGATTCGATCTTTTTTCCATAGTGTTTCCGTTCGATCCATGAAAACAGGTCAGTCCATAGAGCACTTTGTGCAAGAAACAAAAAACGCAAAAGGTATTTTGGAAGGCAGGAGATTGAATTTTTTCGGGCAAGCCGGACCAGTCGACTGAATCCAATGCCGGCGGTCAGATAGTTTTTCAATTTTCCGGGATTTACAGGTTATTCTTTTCCTTTTCATTAAGGATGAACTCTGCAATGCTGTTGACCGAACGAATCACGTAACGGGCTATGCTCTGATCAGCGATACGGACACCGTATTTGCGCTGCAGGGCCATGATGATCTCTATGGCATCAACCGAATCCAGTGTGAGAGCATTGTCGCTGCCGAACAAGGGTTTTTCATCATCCACATCCTCAGGGTTAACATCCGTTATATTTAAAGTCTCCATGATCATTTTCTTGATCTCGAGTTTCAGTTCTGGTGACGGTTCCTTTGTCATACGTTTAGCTTAGTTAAGTGAATCTTTCAGGCGACGGAAAAATCGTTCTTCCACATCCGCACGGCCAATGAGCATATTGCCCAGTTCTTTCAGCCGGTCAGGCCCGAGTTCACGGTTTTTCCCGATCCGTGAGGCAAACAGGGAAATTTCCCTCCACCCATCACCGATCTCCATCATTTCTTTCGACAGTTCGCTCCATTCCGGTTTGCCAAGAATTACGGATCCTTGCTGAAGAAAGCTGGCATACATGAACCGGAATCCTGCTCCTCCCGTACCCTGGTCTTCCAGGAGTATATTGATCTTCATGATCTCGTGGGAAAGATGTTCTATATCCCTTGCAAATGAAGGCCATTCCACAATCTTTTTTGCAAACATGCGGATGCCTTTGATGCCCAGAAAAGGCAACGGGATCTTCAGCATGTTGAAACAGGCTTTCTTTGTCCCTTTTAAAATGGCTTTTTTGTAATCGATTTCTTTCGGGATGGATTCAGGATAGAAAAGGAATCCTTTTGGCGACATGCTTCCACCGGCAAAACGGGCTTTTCGCAGGGATGCCGGATCCAGTTCCACGAGGTTCGGGAAATAGCTGTCGGATATGATATACTTAGATCCCGCTTTTCCGACCGCCACGATAAAATGAACATTGATATGAACCCGTTCCCACTCGGGAAGATAATCCATATAGAAGAAATCAACCTGGACGGCAACAGGGATATTTTTCTCAAGAAGTTCGTCCAATCGCCTCATTCCTTCATCCGGTAAATGAAATTGCTCTGTATGAAATTTTATCCCAAGTCTTTTTGCCAGGTTGTCGCGTATGGATCCGGGTTTGTTCCTGACGATGAAAGTCGGGAAGGTAAAGGATTTCATCTTATGAAAATAGCCGAAGAAGATTCCGCTGGAAATGCCGAAAACAAGTGGCTCGGTGATTTCGAGCCCTGCATTGTTCAGAAGGGAAGTCACTGCTCCTGATTCACAATGAGCTGCCATTTTATGTTTGTAAGGGATCGTGCTCATCAGGACCCGGTATTTGTGTTTGTAGAACCATCTGTATCTGCAGAGAGGAGTTTCAGGATATCCGGAACAGTAATATTGAACACATCGGCATAAACTTGAAGGGTTTCCTGAGGGATAGTATTAAAATGAGACGCTTCGAGATGCTTTTTCACCCTCCCTTTACGAATCCTTGCACGGGCCGAGAGTTCGCTGAGAGTAAGATCTTCCAGTACCATGTAATAATAAATGGGACTGACCTCGCCCGACAGAACCTGTTTCTTAAGCGATTCCTTCAGGTGATTTCGTTTCATCTCATAGTCATCCAGGAAATTTTTAGTGATATAGGAACCAGTCTGCATGGGTTCATATTTCCCATCCTCCTTTTCCACATAAAGGATCACCTGTTGCTGAGGGCAGTCAATAATACCTTCTTTTTCTTTCATGGGGCGATGACAAATCCGGGTAAGGAATTTACTTCCGTCTTGCAAAAATAACAATGGAAATGATCATAGCAAAGACAAAAAATGCAAGGAGACGTAAAATATTCGGAAAAATAGTGCCCAGCGTACCTTCCCGGATAAAAATATCCAGGTAATTGTCGATGCCCCACCGGATCGGGGAGATGAAGCTGATATTCTGGATCATTTTTGGCATGAGGTAGACGGGGAGAAAAGTCCCACTGATCACGCCAAGAATCACGACCATCACCGATCCGAAGAGTGCGGCTTGCCCTTGGGAGGTAGCAATTGCACCAACGACAAGTCCGAAACCTATGGCTGCAAGCGCCGCGCAGGCTGTTGCAATAAGTATAACACCATAATGAGATCCAAGTTGCAAGGCAGGCATTCCGAAGAATACCGGCAATATCCAGGTGCCGACCAGCAGCATCAGAGAGAACTGGATAAAGCAGACACCCAGGAATAACAATACTTTCGAAGTAAGAAGGACGGTGACCTTCACCGGCAGGGTCCGCAAACGGCCGAAGGACCCTTCATTTTTTTCCGTGACCGTGCTTCCCGCCAGCGGGATCACGATAAAGAACATGGCGAAGAGAATGAATCCGGGAACATTGTTCTGAATGATGGAAGGCTTGATCGAAGCATGTTCTTTTGTGGCATAGATCTCCGTTACCGGCGGCAGGTTCTTCATGTTCGTTTCGA
>JBEKST010000120.1:0-9130 GCA_049516815.1 Bacteroidales bacterium
GCCGTCCCTTCAGCCGGCGGCCGATGAGGTCAATCGTGCCCTCCCACGTCTTGAACTCGGATTCCGCCAGGCGCTTCTCGATGGCCGGCGCGATCTCGCCCAGGAACCCGTCGAGGCGGCGGATGTGCATCATCCAGACGCCCTGAGTGGACCTGCTGACGTAACCCGCGCGATGCAGGGCCGATACGATTTCCTCCATCTCGCCTCCGCCAAAGGCAAACCACTTCATCGTCTTGGCGCCCGCCTCTCGCGCTCTGCGGTGGAGCAGCGCCAGGAGCGAAAAGGCCCAGAAGAGCGACCAGCCCACTCGCGCCGTCCCGAATATCCGGTTTAATCGCAAAGCGTAGCCAGCGACGATGAATTGCAGCAGGCCGGTAACCAAACCCATGATTTCCGGGAAACTCATATAGCCCTCCTTTGCAGGTTGATAGAACTACCACCTCCCAACGGCCGATCGCGCCCAGGATCGAGGCAATTCGTGCCCTGATTCTGTGCGCATAGCCCTTTGTCAGCCGTTTCCATAACCAGCACTGGAGCGATGTAGCAATTGAGAAGCCAAACGGGCGTGAACGCATCACATCCAAGCAATAAACTTGTCCTGTCATTTGCATTCCTGGTCGGAGGTTTTGCGGGACACTTCCTTTCCTGACTTTTGTCCTGACCTTGGCTGTTTTGCGCTTGCCAGGCGGTTCAAAATGAATGATGTTTGCTTCTTCGCATCTGCGAGAAAGACCATGAAAAACAAGCATTTTGAACGGTCTTTCGGCGGTGATTGCGCGGTTAGCTCAGTTGGCAGAGCACTACCTCGACACGGTAGGGGTCACAAGTTCAAGTCTTGTACCGCGCACCACTTTGCCTTCTCCATGAAACGGGTTGTAAGTTCGTCAAAAACCAAGGCGTGCGCCGCCTTGTGTGCATTGATTTTTTCACATCGAGCCCCGCCAACCGATCGTTGGCGCAGACCAATCTGGCGGTTGCCACCGACGGCAGCGGTCAGTTCAAGACTGTGCAGGAAGTCATCATGGCTGCCCCGTCGGGCAGCCGCACCAACCCGGTTGTCATCCACGTCAAAGCCGGCACTTACCAGGAATTAATTTATATTCAGCACGAGAAACGGTTCCTTCATTTGGTTCGGGCAGACCCGAAAAAGACCGTATTGACGTATGATTTGTGTGCGAATCTCCCCGGCCCGGACGGCAAGGCCATCGGCACGTTCCGCACGCCCTCGACGACAATTGACGCGGACGATTTCACGGCGGAGCACCTCACCTACCAGAACAGCGCGGGGCCAAAAGGACAGGCGCTGGCCGTCCGCGTGGACGGCGACCGCGCGGCGTTCCGCAATTGCCGTTTCCTCGGCTGGCAGGATACGATGCTGCTGAATCGTCTTAACGCAAACCAGCCGAACGCACATTTCAACCCGGGAAACGCACTGGCGATACAACAAAGATACGAGGAGGCCATCGTGCACTTTGCCGAATGCCTTAGGCTGTCACCAAACTACGCCCCAGCTCATAAAAATCTGGGCATGACGTTGTCACGACTGGGCCGACGTGAGGAGGCAATCAGCCACTTAAATGAGGCAATCCGACTAAAACCGGACTACGAGGAGGCCATCCAGCAATTACGCGCACTGGGCGCGCAAAAAAAAGAATGATTGCTGACATTGTCAGTGTGACAACACTCGTCATAAAAAAAGTAGCCCGCAATCCGGTTTTTACTCTTTCGGGTTTATTGGCACCCATATTCTGTCCAACGAAGGTTGAGAGGGCAACGGCAAAGCTCATTGCCGGCATGGCCGCAAAATTGTCTATCCTGCCAGCAACACTATATGCGGCATTGGCATCAATGCCAAACCTGTTTACCACCCAATATAATGCAACCATTCCCATGGCTACAAAGGTTTGCTGGAAACCTGTGGGCAACCCGATCTTTATGCTCTTCAGAAAAATGGGATAATCAAATCTCAAACCCCGGAATGAAAATTTCACTACTTTATGGTATTTATTCAGATAAAGGATTTGAACGATAAAGACCAGTACTTCCGAGATCACGGTTGCATAGGCTACACCTGCCACACCCCAATGGAAAACCGGTACGAAAATCAAGTCAAGGCCGATATTAATGACTACAGAACCAATGAGGAAATAGAGTGGTGTTTTTGAGTCGCCTAATCCGCGCAATATTGCACTGGTTCCGTTATAACCGAAAAGGAAGACCAACCCGGCAAAAAAGATGTTAAGGAACACCTTGGCCTGTGGAATGATCGAAGGGTCAAGGTTGATCATCCGGAAGATGTATCCGCTGAGCAGGATCCCGACAACACTCATTACAAGGGAAAGAAAGAAAAGAAAAATGTACATAGTATTGATGGCCTTCTGGACTTTGGCTATGTCTTTCGCGCCAAAATACTGGGATACGACGATGGTAAACCCCATGGTGATCCCGATCATAAAAGAGATCAGCAGAAAGATCACGGGGCCTGATGTTCCCACCGCTGCCAGTGCGTCTTTCCCGATGAACTTGCCCACTACGATGCTGTCGACAACATTGTAGAGTTGCTGAAATACATTTCCAAGCAGCATCGGGATGGCAAATCTCAGGATTAGTTTGCCCTCATTTCCGGTACTCAAATCCTTCATCAGGGAATAATATTGAGCCGCAAAGGTATCGATAATCGGCCGGAATTTGTAACTTTGCGTCAATAGCAGTTTGTTCTATCGCGATGCTTCTAGCGCTGAGGAAAATCGGAATGACAAATAGCGTTTTAATTCGTTGTGGAAGGATTTCACATACATTTTTCCTTGATCCTGATGTTGAAGAATTCATGATCCGCACCGGGAAATATCATTATCAGACATGTTAAATGTGTTTTTCGAGAAAATAAAAATCCTAAAAAAACCGTATCAGGTAACATTTTTTTAGCTATTAATTATTTATAAAATGGAAAATACTAATTATTACAATCGCTCTTCCCGGGAAGAAATGCTAAAGTACATTCCTGAAAATGCAGTAAAAATCCTGGAAGTTGGTTGTGGTGAAGGACTTTTCCTAAGATATATCAAGGAAAACAGAAACGCCGAAACTTGGGGAATCGAAATGAATAATCCGGCAGCTGAAAATGCTTCAAGAGTAGCCGATAAGGTCATTACAGGAGATTTTAATCTGGTTTACAAAGACTTACCATCCAATTATTTTGATTGCATTGTTTTTAACGATGTGATAGAACATCTTTCTAATCCATGGTTGACTCTTAAGAACACAAAACTATTGCTGTCGAAAAACGGAGTAGTAGTGTCTTCAATCCCAAATTTTCGATTCATTGGAAATTTGACAGAAATTATTACTAAAGCTGACTTTAAATACAAAGAAGAGGGCATTTTAGATAAAACACATTTGAGGTTTTTCACTTCAAAAAGCCTTTATAGATTATTTGAAGAATGTGGCTATGAATTGATTTGTCAAGAAGGGTTACGGCCATGCAAAAGTTGGAAAGAGAAATTATTCATTTTTCTTTCATTTGGATTTTTTAAAGATATGAGATATAAACAATTTGCAAATGTAGCCAGGGTCAAAATATAATTGTTTATGATTTCAGTCATTGTTTCAACTTGTCAACCGGTTTTACTTCAGCATTTCTCTGAAAGCTTGTCCCAAACGATAGGGGTCGATTATGAGCTGATTGCGATTCAAAATAACGCAAGATATTCGCTGTGTGAAGCATATAATATCGGCGTGGAACAAGCAAAATATGAGTTTTATTGCTTTGTTCATGAAGATGTTTTATTTAAAACAACTAATTGGGGTAAACGATTGATTTCGATAATGGAAACAGATCCGGTAATTGGTTTGATTGGGATAGCTGGAAACAAATTCAAATCTTCTTATCCCTCCGCCTGGGGTCAAAGCCCTTATTTACAAAAATTCAGACGTGGCCATATTTTTCAAAAATCTACTGAAAAAAATGAATATATTCATCGAGATTTCGATGAGAATCCAATAAAAAAGGAAATAGATGATGTTGTTTGTATTGATGGAGTTTTTATATTCTCGAAAAAAGAGGTCATACAACAATGTCGATTTGATGAGAAATTGCTGACCGGTTTTCATGGCTATGATATGGATTTCTCTTTACAGGTTTTTTTTAAAGGTTACAGGGCTATTATTGACAGAAAAATTGTTTTATATCATGCTTCCTTTGGTAATTATGACAAAAATAATACAGTCGCAAATAGAAAAGTAATGAAAAAATGGAGGTCGAAATTACCTGTTTCAACTAAAGATACAGACTTATCAAAAATAAGAATAGGTTTCTTGGACTTCCTGAATTGGAAATATTTCCTAATAACCGCATTAAAAAGAAAAATTACCAAAAAATAAAATGGATGCCGTCCCATTAGTTTCAATAATAACTCCAACATACAATCATGAAAAATATATTTCAGATTGTATACACTCCGTTTTGACGCAAACCTATCAAAATTGGGAAATGATTATTGTAGATGATGGAAGTATCGACAATACATATAACATTGCTCATTCTTGTGCAGAAAAAGATCACAGAATAACTGTTTTTGCACAAAAAAATATTGGCATTTTCCGGCTGGCCGAAACGTATAATTTTGCATTAAAACAATCGAAAGGGAAATATATTGCCGTGTTGGAAGGAGATGATGTCTGGTTGCCGGAACACCTCTCATTACAGGTTACAGGATTAGAAAAAGATGATCATGCTGTTATTTCTTATGGACAAGCATATTCTTCAAAAGAAGATTTGGATTTTAATTATCAGTTAAATTCTCTTGAACATATTCCGGATGAAATCAAGACGAATAATCCTATTGGAATGATTACAAAACGGATTTTGTTTGAAAATTTTATACCTGCGCTTACTGTTGTTATTCGCCGGAAAAGTTTGGATTTGATAGGTGGCTTTAGACAATCGAATCATTTACCTTTAGTTGATTTGACAACCTGGATTGAATTGTCTTTGTATGGCAAATTTAACTTTGTGAATTCCCCTTGCGGAAGGTGGCGTGTTTATCCTAATCAGATTACTAAAACTTATACGGCAGAAATGTGGAAGGGATGCTATCAACATGCACTTTCTTTTTATGAAAGACATCAGTCTGTTTTTGATAAGCAAGTGTCAAGAAAAGAAATAGATAAATTCTATTTCAAAAAATTAGTTATCGCACATTCCCGTTCCGGCAGATACCAGCTGATCAGGAAAAATTTTAAGGAAGCCCGGAAATATTATGTGAGATCTATTTTGTGTTATGGATTCAATGAACCCTTATGGAAACTAAGATCTTTTATCGGGTTAATTTTCAGTTTTTTTCATTTAGACATCGAATGGCTTGCAAAGTCATTAGGAAGAGTCAGTTATAAATAATGCCTTCATCCAAACACCGAACAATCTGGAAGGAAATCCATCCATTAAGAGCATGACTGGGCTGGTCATCAGTTGGAAAGAAAAACTTTTAATTGTAATATTTTCGAATTATTCTGATTGATTAACCGGGTAACGTGGAATAAAGTGTTTCCAGCTCTTTTTCTTTATTAACAATATTGAGTTCCCGAATAGTAAAATCCTGTCCGGCCCTGCCTATTTCTTCTCTTTTTGAGGGATTGAGGATCAATGATTCAAGCGCCATAAGTAATCCAGGCAGGTTCCATTCATCGACCAGCACTCCTGTTTTTCCGTTTTCTATAATAGAGGGGATTCCTGCGTGAAGGGTTGAAATTACCGGCAATCCTGAGGCCATCGCTTCAATAATGACCCCCGGGATCCCTTCTTTTTCACCCCGGCTGCCAGTGACACTCGGATGGATGAAGATGTCGGAATCGTAAAATAACTTGACAAAATCTTCAGACAGGTAATCAATATGCGGAATAAAGCTGATAAGGTCCGTTAATTTATTTTCCTTAACGAAAGCTTTCAGTTGCTCTTCCAAAATTCCCGATCCTACAACCACAAGACGGAATCCGGTTATTCCTTTTTCATATAGCATTTTAAGTACTTTAAAAAGAAACAAATGCCCTTTTTTTTCAACCAGATTTGCAATCATTAATAACTGGATGTATTCCTGTGAGTGCGAATACGACCTTATATGCCCCTGAAAACGGATTGTATCGACCCCGAAATAGTGAATGGCAATTTTCGCTTCCGGACAACCTAAAGATGTCAACCGTTCTTTCATATCTGAAGACATGGCAAAGATCCGGGAAGTTTTGGAAAAGACCCTGAACTTCAACCAGTAATGACCCAATCCGAAATACTTTTTCGTGAATCCCGTGCAATCATCTCCGTAAAATGAAACCACCGAAGGCAACCCTGATTTATATATCACAGGTAAAAACATTCCTGCATCGTTACCAAAATGAAAATGAAATAGATCGGTGCGATTTGCATGAATAAACTTCAGAATCTTTCTTTTCTGAATCAGTGAGATCTTCCTGAAAAGAAAATAGTAAATACGGTTTAAAAGATCCTTTTCATCACTAAGGAAAAGGATCGGGATTTTCATCTCTGCAAGGAGATTCAAACCATTCTTTTTAGTCTTGTCTTGCCTTTGATAAACAATGACAACCGGCCTGTAGTTTAGGTGGTTTGTTATCTGGTTCAGGATAAATGATAAATTTAATTGGGAAGATACCCTTACAAAATGTGCAACCCCTTTCTGTGCCATCTTTATATATAATAAGAAAGCCTTGATTTATAATATTTGTATGTTTCCCGGATACCCTCTTCAAGATGGAATGAAGGAGTCCAGCCAGTTAATGACTTCAGCTTTGAAATATCAACCTGAAAATTACCGGTTTCGATCCTTTCGTAGTTAGCCGGCCAATCTACATATTTTATTTCACCCGATCCAACAATACGTATTACGTTTTTAACCATCTCACAAAATTCGCTGGAATAACCCGATCCAAGGTTTATAATTTCCCCGGTTGATTTGGGATTTGCAGTTGACAAGAGAAATGCTTCAACAATGTCTTCAACGTATATATAGTCCCTTAATTGCTTCCCGTCACCAAAGATGGTGATCGGCTTATTTTCCATTGCTACCCTTATGAACCATCCGACCAGGGAATATTTATTGTGTTTGAGTTGCTGTCTTATGCCGTATGGATTTGTAATACGGAAGATAATGACAGGAATTCCAAAATCATTATGGTACATCAAAAGGTATTTTTCTGATGTCAATTTATGGATAGCATACAAACTCAGAGGATTTGTATTGATGGATTCATCCACGAGCAGGTTATTGGTTTTCCCAATGACCATCCGGGAACTGGAAAAAACGATTTTGACCGGAAGTTTGTGTTTCCTGATGATTTCGAGAATCAACAACGTTGCCCTCGCATTGAGTTCAAGGTCACGAAAAGGGATATTGAGACTATCGATATAACTCACCTGTGCTGCAAAGTGAAAAATCAAATCACATTCCCGGAGGAGTGGTGTTATGAGTGATTCATCCAGAACATCACCAATGATTATTCGTATTCTATCCCTAATCGACTCTACATTATAAGGATTACCACCATAAAGAGGATCTAAGTTATCAATAATTGTGACTTTCGCACCGAATGAAACAAGTTTGTGAGTAAGATTACTCCCCAAAAAGCCCAACCCTCCTGTGATCAGAATTCGTTTTTCCTTATAGTAAGTACCTACATTCATATCCGGTTCGTTTTTAATAAATAACACATTTCCATATTTTTCCTGTACAATATAAGCTGTTTCATCGGTTGATTTATCATCAACAACAATAATTTTCACCTCAAAATCTTTACCTTTTTTCCTTGATTAAGAATAGCGTCAGTAGCGCAACGAATATATTTTGCAGAATTATAAGTTGTTATTATTGCTGTGATTTTCATTGTCTGTCTTTGAGATCCGAAATTGAATATGGCTTTTTATCTTCTGAAAAAACACATTTTCGAAAATATAAATGAGTATTATGTATATCACCAAAGCAACTGTTGATTGGAGTAAAAGTAAAATTAACAAGTTATTGCTGGTTATTATTCCTTTTAAAAGGAAAACAATGGTTGAAACAAGAATTGAGACTACAAAACTTGGGAAAATGTCAAGAAATTGCCGTTTCAATTGATAGCTCAAGTTTTTCTTAACAAAAAACATGGATACCCCATAAGAAATATAATTAGCAAGAACAAAACCGATAAGCATGATAATTATTCCATATAAAAAACAAACGAAAATTGAAAGCAGAATAAGCCCTTTTTTAATTAATTCAAGTTGCAAGGATTTTTTCGATTCTCCTCTTGAATTAAGAACACTAATATTCAGACCATAAAAAGGCGTAAAAATATTTGCTAAGCATAAAAGTTGAAATAAAGGAATGGTTGCCGACCATTTTTCCGTCAAAAGAATTAAAATTAAGGGCTTCGAAACCGTTATCAAAGTAAAAATGAAGGGGAATATGAAAATTGATATTGTGTGTATCATGGTTCTGTAAACCCTTCTGTACCGTTCTTCGTCATTCTGGATTTGAACTAATAACGGGTATGTTCCTCCCTGTAAAATTTGTTGAAAAGAATAATTTACAGTTTCGCTTAATTTATTTGCTTGAGTATAGAATCCAACTTGTTTGAGAGGATAAAACTTTCCGATTAATACTAAATATAGATTATTGAAAATGATGTTTAATACAGAAGTTCCCAATAAATGGATAGAGAATGTCCAGAATTCTTTTATTACTGAGAAGGAAAAAGCGAAGACAGGTCTCCATTTTCGAACAATGAAAAATAAAATAAGCCGGAATATATGATATGAAATCTGTTGGACAACTAATGCCCAAACGCCTGCACCTTTCATTGCTAAAAGCACTCCGGCACCTCCGCTAAGGATAGTGGCTGTTATGTTTACTTTTGCTAAACTTTTATAAATTACTTCTTTAACGATAATTACATACTGAACAAAGTATAAAGCATAGAAAATAATAGAAAGAAACAGAATACGGGAAATATTTGTAAGCTGGGGTTGATGAAAAAAACGTGAGATATAAGGAGCTAAAAAAAACAGTATCAAATAAAGAAAGACAGAAACACCAAAATTCAAAAAGAAGATGGTACTATAGTCGGTTTGACTGGTTTTTTCCTT